>JADLFU010000031.1 GCA_020849655.1 Polyangiaceae bacterium
GCCGTGCGGGTGACGGCGGCGGCCGGGCCGCCGCGCCGGGCTCCGGCCGCGAGTCGGCGCGGGCCCGATGGGCGTCGGCGATCTGCTCGAGTGCCGCGGCGACGCGTTCGTCGGCCTTCGGCTCGACGACGAGCGGCGCCTCGGCGAGCCCGCGCCGACAGCCCCAGCGCGCCACCGCGACCACCGCGCCGAGGTCCTGCAGCGCCGCGTGCCGGGGCAGCCACGCCCGGACGTCGACCGCGCGGCCGGCGGCGTCGCTCACCGAGAACGCGGGCCCGGCGCCGCTCGCGAACATCTTCCACCCCGGCAAGGCCGGCAGCGCGAGCGACGCCGCGCACCACGCGACGTCGAGCCAGAGGAGCGCGCGGAACATCCTGGCGCGTCGGTCGTCGCGGGGGCCGGAGGGCACGGTCGCGCGCTGCGATCTCCGCGGCCCCGAGTCAATCGGCCCTTGACGATCGCCCGGCCGGGGGACATCCTCCATCGCGGAATGACCATTCCGAAGATGCGCGCGTCCAAGCCCAAGCGTGCCCGCCCGACGAGCGCTCGACCCGCTGCGTCTGCCGATGATTCTGCGCTGCGCGAGCGCATCGAGCAGGCCGCGCTCCGGGCGTTCGCGGAGCGCGGCTTTCACGGAACCTCCGTTCCGGACATCGCGAAGGCGGCGCGCGTCGGCGTCGGATCGATCTACCGCCACTTCGAGAGCAAGGAGCGCCTGGTCAACGCCGTGTTCCGCGGCGCGAAGGCGCGCCTGCGCGACGCCATCCTGCTCGACCTCGATCTCGGCGCCCCGCCGGAGGCGCTGTTCTCGGCGCTCTGGTCGCGGCTCGCGTCGTTCGAGCGGCGCGAGCCCGTCGCGTTCAAGTTCCTCGAGCTCCAGGACCACGTGCCCTACCTCGACGCGGAGAGCCGCGAGGTGGAGGCCTCGGTGCTCGTCCCGGTGCTCGCCGCGGCGACCTCGGTCGGGCGGCTCCCGCCGGCGACCGCGGGGCTGCTCATCGCGGTCGTGTGGGGCGCGTTCGTCGGCCTCACGAAGGCGGCGCGGCTCGGTTACCTGCGCCTCGACGACGAGCAGCTGCGGCGCGCGGGCGAGCTGTGCTTCGCCGCCGTCGCGCGCGCGGCCGACGTCGCGCCGCGCCCCACGTCGCGCCGCGGCGCCTCCGCCCCGAAGTCCCCAGAGATCCCCCAGCCCGCCCACGCACCCCGAAAGAGAGGACGCTGACCATGCACACCAGCCCGCACACCACCTCCCAGCCGAAGCCGCGCTCCGCCCTGCAGCCCGCGCTCGATCTCGACGCGCTCGCCGGGCGCTCGTTCGACGAGCTCGCGGCGCTGTACGCGGGGGCGGTCTCGAGCCGCAGCCTGCGCGAGATCGACGGCGCGCCGAAGGGCCGGATGCTCGCCGTGCTCGGCCTCGGGCGCACGCCGCTCGGCAGGGCGGTGCGCGCGTTCGCGGCGTCGCGCGCGTTCGTGTGGGACGGCAAGACGTTCACGTCGATCTCCGACCAGGAGGGGCACGGCATCAACCGCGTGCAGATCCCCGGCGCGCTCGGGCGGCAGCGCCTGTTCCCGTTCGAGACGAGGTTCGGCGCGTCCCTGGTCGACGGCCGCGACGCCCTGATCCTCGACTACGATCTGCCCGAGAACCCGCCGTGGATCCGCAAGATCCACGACGAGGTGCGCCTCGTCGAGCCGGGGCTCTTCCTCGGCCCCGCGATGTGGAAGGACGGGCGGGGGGGCGCGCGCACGCTGCTCTGGTTCGCGCTCGACGCGCGCGTCGCCTGATCGAGCCGCGAGATGGTCGGGCACCTCGTGATCACCGGCACGTCCGGGAGCATCGGCGCCGCGCTCGCCCGCGCCCTGCGCGCGCGCCACCCGGGCGCCGCGATGTCGCTGCTCGACGTCGATCTGGCGCGCTCGCGCGCGCTCGCGGGGGCGCTCGGCGGCGACGCGGTCGCCGTCGGATGTGATCTGTCGTCGAGCGACGACGCGGCGCGCGCGCTCGACGAGGCGCGGGCCGCCCGCGGGCCAGTGACCGGCCTCGTGAACTGTGCCGGCGTGATGGAGGTCGCCGCGCTCGAGCGGCTCGAGTGGGCGAAGGCCGAGGCGCTGCTCGCGATCGATCTCGTCTCGCCGCTCCGCCTCCTGCACGCGTCGACGCCCGAGCTGCTCCGCGCGCGCGGCTTCGTCGTCAACGTGAGCAGCATGGCGGGCGCGGTGACGCTCTCGGGCTGCGCGTTCTACGGCGCGGCGAAGGCGGGCCTCGCGATGGCGTCCGAGATCGCGCGCCACGAGCTCGCGCCGCGCGGCGTGCGCGTCGTCACCGTCTATCCCGGCCCGGTCGCCTCCGCGCTCGAGGCGCGCGCCAAGGCCCAGTACGGCGGCGGATGGCTGACCCGCGCGCTGCCCACCGGCGACGCCGACGAGCTCGCTCGCCTCGTCGTCACGGCGCTCGATCGCGGCCGCGCCCGCGTCATCTACCCGCGCGTGTACGGGCTCGGTCGGCTGCCGTTCGCCGGCGCCGTCGCCCGCGCGATCGGGCCGCGCCCCTCGGGCTGATCACGCGCCGTCGACGGCCGCGACGGCGGTGCGCACCATCAGCGCGACGAGCTCGTCGCGCGAGATCTTGCGGTGCCGCAGGTACTCGAGGCTCGCCGCCTCGACGAGCCCGAGCCACCCCCGCAGGGCGACGTGGAGCGCGGGCGGCGGCTTCGCCAGGCCCATCGTCGCGAGCGCGCGCGCCACGATCTTCTCGCGCGTGCGCTCGACGATCTCGAACACCTGCTTGTCGACGCCGACGCCACCGCGCAGGAGCGCCACGTACCCTGTCCCCGCGCGCTCGGCGTAGTCGAGGTACGCCTCCAGGCCGCGACGCAGCCGCTCATCAGGCGCCCAGCGCGGATCGGGCTCGGTGCACGCGAGCAGCTCGGCGGCTGCCTGCTTCACCGTCGCCGTGTAGAGCGCGCGCTTGCTGGAGAAGTAGTGGTAGAGCAGCGCCTTCGACGCCCCCGCGCGCCCCGCGACCTGGTCGAGCGACACCTCGTCGTACGAGCGCGCCTGGAACTCCGCGCGCGCCGCGGCGAGCAGCTCGTCCCGACGCTCGTCGAGCTCGAGCCTCCTTCGGGCGGGGCGGTGCGCGGTCACGATGATCTGCGTCGTACACTATTGACTTGTGTTCAACAAGCCTCAGAGTGCGGCTCGAGGTGCCCGTGATGACCCAGGCCGACGCCGTCCCCCCCGCGAAGAAGACGATCCCCAAGGTGCGCCGCCCGCCCGCGGGCGCAGATCCAGGCGCGCTGCCGCGCCACTGGTTCGGCGGGGTCGCGCTGTTCACGCACGTGTCGAACGGCGTGAACCTCCTGTTCCCCGCGGGCGAGCGCTTCTTCGTCCGCAGCGTGCGGCACTTCGAGGCGCGCCTCGACGATCCGCGCCTCCGCGCGGAGGTGCGGGCGTTCTACGGCCAGGAGGGCAGCCACACGAAGGCGCACGAGGACGTGATCGAGCGGCTGCGCGAGCAGGGCTACGAGGTCGACCGCTTCCTCCGCTTCTACGAGTGGCTCGCGTACGGCGTGATCGAGCGGCTCTCGACGCCCGCGCTGCGGCTCGCCGCGACGGCCGCGGCCGAGCACTTCACCGCCATCATGGCCGAGGACGCGCTCGAGCGTCGCGTGCTCGACGCCGCGCACCCCGCGATGCGCGAGCTGCTCTTGTGGCACGCGGCGGAGGAGATCGAGCACCGCGCGGTCGCGTTCGACGTGCTCGCGCAGGTCGCGCCGGGCTACCTCACGCGGATGGGCGGCCTCGCGTACGCGACCGTGACGCTCGCGGGGTTCTGGGCGCTCGGCACCGCGATGTTGCTGCGCCAGGAGGAGGCGCCGCTCCGCGAGCTGCTCGCCGCCGCGAAGGCCGCGCGCGGCGACGACGATCGACAGATCGCGCGCGACGTGTTCTGGGCGGGCATCAAGGACTACGCGCGGCCGGGGTTCCACCCGGACCACCGCGGCAACGCGGGGCTCGCCCAGGCGTACCTCGCGTCCGCGGGCGCGTAGCGCGACCGCGCGCGGATTGCTCTACGCTCCGCGACGCGCGTGCGATCGGGCGTCCGGTTCCAGCTCGGGGTGTCCCTGACGGGGCTGTTCCTGCTCGCGTTCCTGCCGCTGTTGCTGGCGATCTCGTCCCTGTCGCGCGTGTCGCACCGCGCGGCGGAGCGGGAGCACGCGGCGGCCCTCGCGCGCGCGGTCGCGGCGGCGGCGCCCGCGCTCGACGAGCGCCTCCTGCGCGCGATGCTCGGCCCCGACGACGCCGTCGCGCTCTACGATCGCGACGGCGCGCGCGTGCTCGCGGTCGGGCGCGACGCGGAGCGGCTGCCTGCGCGCTGCAGGGCGGGGGAGCGCCCCGTCTCGCGCGAGGGCGCAGCGTGGGCCGTCGCGCCGCACCCCGACGGGACGACGATCGTGCAGGCGCAGCTCACCGCGGGAAAATCCCTCCCGCTCGTCCGGTTCGTCGCCGTCTACGCGGTCGCCGCCGCGATGGCGATGCTCGCGGTCGGCTACGCCGTCGTCGGGCGCGTGATCGTGCTGCCGCTCGGGCGGCTCGCGGAGGCGGCCGAGCGCGTCATCGCGGGCGTCGGCAAGGCCCCCGCGATCGAGCCCGGCGCGCGCGAGCTGCTGCAGCTCTCGACGAGCTTCGCGACGATGACGACGAAGCTGCAGCGCGAGGAGGCGCGCCTGCGCGCGAAGGTCGACGAGCTCGAGCGGGTCACGCGGGAGCTCCGCGCGTCGCAGGCCCAGCTCGTGAAATCGGAGCGCCTCGCGTCGGTGGGGCGCCTCTCGGCGGGCCTCGCGCACGAGATCGGCAACCCGCTCGCCGCGCTGCTCGGGCTGCAAGACCTCCTGATCGACGGGGGGCTCACCGACGAAGAGGAGCGCGATTTCCTCGAGCGGATGCGCAAGGAGACGGCCCGCATCCACCGCATCGTCCGCGATCTGCTCGCCTTCGCGCGCGGCGACGCGGCGGGAGACGCCACGGTCGACGTGCCCGGCGAGGTCGCGCGCGCGGCGTCCGAGGTCGCCTCGCTGCTCGCGCCGCAGCGCGATCTCAAGGGCCGCGCGCTGTCGGTCGACGTCGAGGCCGAGCTCCCCGCGGTCGCGCTCGCGCACGGGCACCTCGTGCAGGTGCTGCTCAACCTCGCGCTGAACGCCGCGCAGGCGACCTCGGACGGCGGGCGCGTCGTGATCGCGGCGGCGCTCGAGGGCGAGCGCGTCGTCGTCCGCGTCGACGACGACGGCCCCGGCGTCGCGGAGGAGGTGCAGCCGTCGCTGTTCGAGCCCTTCGTGACGACCAAGGAGGTCGGCGAGGGCACGGGCCTCGGCCTCGCCGTCTGCAGGGGGCTCGTCGAGGCGGCGGGCGGCTCGATCTCGGCCGGAGGGAGCCCGCTCGGCGGAGCGCGGTTCACCGTCGAGCTGCCCGTCGCCGCGCGCGCGTGACGCGCGAACTTGGCCCCGTCGTCGCCGGGCGGCTACGGACGCCGGAGGATGCGCCCCCTCGCGAGGCTGCTGTGCCTGACGCTCCCGCTCTTCGCGCTGCTCGCCGCGTGGCCGCGCAGCGCGCTCGCGTGGACGGAGGCGACCGTGCTCGCGGACGACGTGACCTTGCGCCTCGACCGCGCGGGCGCGGCCACCGTCGACCACGAGCTGTCGCTGCGCGTGCGCGGGACGGCGCTGCGGGCGCTCACGATCACGGGCGTCGACGCCGACGCCGCGCCCGAAGGCGACGCGTCGGTCACGCTCACCGCGAAGGAGGGGAAGGACGATCCCGGCGCCGGCGCGCAGACCGCGTCGACGCAGATCACCCAGGACGGCAACCTCCGCCTCGAGTTCGCGGGGGGGCTCCCGCGGGGCACCTACAAGATCAAGGTCCGCTACCGCACGAACCTCGTCGCGACCGGCGCGCTCCTGCGCGACGGCCCGGCCGTGCGCCTGCGGTGGCTCGGGCCGAGGTGGGCGAACGGCCTCGACGCCGCGAAGCTCGTGCTGCTCGCGCCCCCGGCGCCGCAAGAGCCGCGCGCGACGGGCGATCGCGCGGACGGCGATCTCGAGCCCTCGCGCGGCGACGTCGCGGTGAGCGGCGCGGGCGCCTTCCTCTCGAACGTGCGGAGGTTCCCCGACCACGACGAGCTCGAGCTCGTGCGCTCGTACGTCGCGCGCGGTGAGCAGGTCGCGTGGACGGCGAAGCTCGATCCGCGCGCGCTCGGCGCCGTCACCGATCCGAAGGTGATGCCGCCGCCGTCGGTCAACGTCGCCGCGGTCGTGCGGGAGTCGCGGCTCGAGCGCCAGGTGTTCCTCGCGGTCGGGCTCGGGCTCGCGGTGCTCGTCACGGCGCTGACAGCCATCAAGGGACGCGAGGTGGAGGCGATCGCCGCCGCGCGGAGCTCGCGCGCGCGCCCGCTCGTGCCGCTCTCGGTGCCGCTCCGCGCGGCGCTCGCGGGCCCGGTGTTCGCGGCGGGCGTCACGCTGCAGCTGTTCGTCCACCCGCCGGTGCTGGGCGCCGTGGTGCTGGTCCTCGCGATGGCGCTGATGGCGCACCGCGCGCCGCAGGCGAGGCCCGTGGCGCGCGGCCCGGGGCGCTGGCTGCCGCTGTCCGACGAGGACGGGTTCCGCGGCCCGGGCGGCGGCGCGCGCGCGTTCTTCGACGTCGGCACCTGGACGGGCAAGCTGATGCTGGTCGTCGTCGCCGCGGCGGTCGTGGGCGCGGCCTACGCGACCTCGCGCGTCTCGTCGTACCACGCGTCGCTCGCCGCCCTCGACGGCCTGGCGCTCGTCGTCCTGTTCGCCACCGGGCGCGCGGCCGAGCTGCCCCCGGAGCTTGACGGGCGCTGGCTCGCCGCGCTCGCGAAGCCCCTGCGCGCCCGCCGCGATCTCAGGGTCACGGCGCTCGGGCGCTTCGCCGACGGCGCGTCACAGCCCGACGAGCTGCGCCTCGCGGTGACGCCCCGCCGCGCGCTCGCGGGCACGGTCGGCGTCGAGATCGGGCGCGCGTTCACCGCAGGGCCGGGCGGCGCGATCGCGGCGCCGCAGGTGCTCGTCCGCGTCGCCGAGGGCAGCCCCGCCGAGGCCGCGCTCGCGCGCGTCGAGGGGGCGCGCTGGTCGCGCGGGCGCCGCGGCAGGGAGCGCGTGCTCGTGGTGGAGCCCGCGCTGCCGTTCGACGCCGACGTGCTCGCGGCGACGCTCCAGCTCACCGAGCAGCTGACGACGCCCGCGCCGCGCCCGCGCCCCCGCCCGATGCGCGACACGACGCCGGCGCCCGCGGAGGTGTTCTGCTAGGAGGGAACGATCGTTCCGCGCGCGGCGCGCTCAGCATGGATTTCGGGAGCCCGAGGAGCGAGTGTCGGAGTTCGAAGCGGAATTCGAGCCGACTTGGGCTGAAATCCGCGCGCAGGCGTGGCCGTGCCACGTCGAGCACGGTTTCAGCCAAGGCGGCCGAAGGACGCGAGAAATCCGGCGCTCGCGACGAAGGGATCCCGAAGTCCATGCTCAGCGGACGACGAACGCGCCGCCCTGCACGCGGTTCTCGTGGTGCTTGCCGCGGGTGACGGCGAGCCGCCGGTCGCCGATGAAGAACCCGAAGTACAGGTCGTACGCGCCGGGCGAGAAGTTCGGCTCGAGGGTGACCTCGTAGCGATCCGTGATGAAGTCGCCCTTCGTCCACGCCGTCATCGGGAGCTTGCCGAGGAGCACGTCGTGGTCGCCGTTGAACCGCCGCCCGTAGCCGTCGATATGGATGAAGCCCTTCCAGTTCGCGCCGGGGGTCGCGAGCACCTCGTAGTAGAGGCAGAGGACGTAGGTCTTGCGGGGCACGGCGTAGGTCTGGAGGCGCTCCTCCTTCGCGTCGAACAGCGACCACCCGAGCGCGCGCACCTGGCCCTCCAGCTCGACGTCGAGCGGACGCTGCGGGCGCGGCGGGGTCGACGAGACGAACCGCGCGAGCGCGTTGTGGCTCACCTCGCCCGGCGAGAGCGCGCTCGACACGAGCAGCGTCTGCGAGCCGTCCCCCGCGAGCACGGGCAGGTTGTGATCGGGGGTCTGCGCGGCGTGCGGGCGGCCGCGAAACAGCGTGTTGAACCGCGCGAGATCCTGGTCGCGGAGCGCGAGGAACCGTCGCTCCGGCCCCTCGACGAGCCACGCGAACGCCTGATCCTGGTCGGTGAAGACCCGCGGCGATCGGGCGCCGTAGTACGCGGCGCTCTTGCCGGAGACTCCGTAGAGACCGAGCGGCTCGTCGCCGCGCCGCACGCGCTCGAACGTGGCGAAGACGGCCCTCGGCGACAGCCGCGACGCGAGCGCCGGGTGGTACGCGAGCGTCATCACCGAGGCCCCCGCCGCGCCCGCGAGCAGCGCCGCCTTGCCCCGGCAGGTGCCGGTCGCGGCGAGCGCGGCGTCGAAGAGCTTCTTCGCCGTCAGCGCCACGAACAGGCCGCCCGTCACCGCGAGCGGCAGCGCCCACCAGGCGTTCAGCAGGATCCGCTTGCTCTCCTGCGACAGCGCGTCGCGCAGCGACAGGCGCAGCGAGAACCGCTCCGCGAAGAACAGGAGCGCGCCGAACCCCACGAGCATCGCCTCGAGCATCACCGCCGAGAACGTGAGGTTGCCCTTCCACACCCTGCCGAGCTCGTCGAAGATCTCGTCGACCTCGCGCCACGCCGTCAGCCGGTCGAGGAGCGGGCGCGCGCGATCGAGCGGGCGCGGCGGGGCGCCGTCCGCGAACGCGAGCAGGAGCCCGAGCCCCACGACGACGGCCGACGCCCGCGCGAGCGCCCCGCCGTCGGCGCGCCAGGCGTCCGGCGCCGTCGCCTGCGCGATGCCGTAGGGCGCCAGGCCCTTCTCGGGCATGCGCGCGAGGTCGAGCGACAACACCAGCAGGAGCAGCGCCGCGATCAGCACAACCGCCCGCGACGTGTGGCGTCCGCGCGCGACGTCGAGCATCGACAGCGCGATCACGGCGGCGACCGCGTACGGCGCGACGAACGGCACCGCGCCGATGATCGGCATCGCGAGCGCGTGCGCCGCGACCGCGAACGCCGCGCCGAGCGCGAGGACGAGCCGCGCGCGATCCTCGCGCGACGCCTCCGCCGGATCGTCGCCCGGAGCGCGCCCGAGGACGCGCGCGAACGCCACCGGGACGAGCGCGCTCCACGGGAACAGCGCGTGCCCGATCTGCTGGACGATGACGTCGAACGTGGGCCACTTCTGCCCGACCACCGCCGCCGAGCCGAGCCACCGATCGAGCGGCCCCGGCGCCGCGTGGGCGAGCGCGCCGCCGACCGGCACCGCGAGCCCCGCCGCGACGGCGAGCAACACGCACGAGCCCCACCACGGCGCCGGCCGCTCACCCGGACGAGGGCCGAGGCGCGCCACGAGCCCCGCGGCCCCGACGGCGGCGGCGGGCACCACGATCCCGAAGAGCGCCCCGCGGCTCGCGAGGCCGCCCGCGAGCCCGAGCGCGCCGACGACCGCCCAGCGCGCGCGCCCCGGCCGATCATCGAACGAGACGACCGACAGCCCCGCGAGCGCCGAGATGAAGCAGGTCATCGTCACCGCGTCGCCGAGGAGCGTCCGCCCCTGCACCGCGATGAGCGGCGTCGTCGCGGCCACCAGGGCGCCCCACGCGCCGGCCTGCGCGCTGACGCACCGGCGCAGCCAGAAATACGTCACGGCGAGGCCCGCCGCGGTCGCGAGCGCGAGCGGCAGGCGCCCCGCCCACGCGGAGAGGCCGAAGAGCCGGAACGACAGCGCGACCAGCGCGAGCGGCAGATCGCCCCGGCCGAGATCGCCGAGCGTCGGCAGGCCGTTGTCCGCGTCGGGCACCGACAGCGGGGCGCCGTACAGGTGGAGGGCCGCGCGCCGCGCGAGGTCTGCCACCCGGATCTCGTGCGGATCCCACAGCCCCGCCACCCCCATCGCGCCGACGGCGAGCGCGATCGGCAGCGCGAGCCCGACGACGAGCGCGCGCGCTCCTTGCCCGCGCGGCGAGTCGGATCGAGGGGGAGGGGCGGTGTCCAGGCGTCGCGTCTACCAAACCGAGGCCGACGCGTCACCGCGCGGCGTCACTCGGCGGCGCCGGGGAGCTCCAGCCCGACGTCGCGCTCGCCGTCCACGACGAGGTTGGAGCGCCGCACGTGCTCCGGGACCTCGCGCAGATCGCGCACGATCCTGATCCACGAGAGCGCCCGCAGCACGTAGTACGAGAGGTCGAGCTCCCACCAGAAGAACCCCTGGCGCGCGCTCGACTGGTAGTAGTGGTGGTTGTTGTGCCACCCCTCGCCGAGGGTGATGATCGCGAGCAAGAAGGAGTTTCGGCTGGTGTCGGTGGTGCGGTAGCGCCGCCTGCCCCACAGGTGCGTGAGCGAGTTGATGACGAAGGTGCCGTGGTAGAGCAGCACGGTCGACAGGAAGAACCCCATGAACAGCGCGCTCGGGCCGCCGATCGCGAGCACCGCGACGGCCAGCAACAACGGCGGCACGAGGTGGTACCTGTCGACCCACACGAGCTCGGGGTACTTGGCAAAGTCCCGGATGGCGGCGGTAGGGGTCTGGGCGTACTTGGAGCAGAGGATCCACCCGACGTGGCTCCAGAAGAGCCCGCGGCGCGGCGAGTGGATGTCGGTGGGGAGATCGCTGTGCTTGTGGTGATGTCTGTGGTGGCCTGCCCACCACAGGGGGCCATTCTGGGCCGCCGTCGCGCCCCCCAGGGCCATCACGAGCTGCGCGAACCGGCCCAGCTTGTAAGCCCGGTGGCCGAAGTAGCGGTGGTATCCCGCGGTGATGAAGAACATGCGCACGACGTAGAGCGCCAGGCAGAGCGCCACGTCGCGCCAGCGCGGCGCGAACCAGATCATCCCGAGCGGCGCGAGGTGCATCAAGAAGAACGGCGTCGACGCCCACAGCTCGACCTGCTCGTCCGGGCCTCGCTGGTAGCGCTCGTCGGTGGCCATGCCCGGCTGGGTACAGCGGCCGGCGCAGGCGCTGGGTCAGCGCCGCGTCATACCTCACACTGGCGCCGCGCAGGCGTTGCGCGCTCGCGCTCGAGGCGCCGCACACTGTGCGGACTGCGGCGACGTCGACGAGTGATGTTGAAATATTCCTCTGTCGTCGGAGCGAGGCGCGCTCCGGAGCGCCTCGCTCGCGTGGTAGCCTGACCGGATGATCGCGCGCCCCCTCCTCGCGTTGCTGCTCCCGGCCTGCCTCCCTGCGCTCGCCGCGTGCGGCTCGGACGCCAACGACGCTCCGCTCGACGTCTCTCCGGGCGGAGCCGCCGGGGCCTCGAGCGCCGGCGCTGCAGGAGCACCGAGCGCGGGCGCTGCGGGAGCACCGAGCGCGGGCGCTGCGGGAGCACCGAGCGCGGGCGCTGCGGGAGCACCGACGGCGGGCGCCGGGGGCGCGTCGACCGCGGGGGCTGCGGGAGCACCGACCGCGGGGGCTGCGGGAGCACCGACGGCGGGCGCTGCGGGGGCACCGACGGCGGGCGCTGCGGGGGCACCGACCGCGGGGGCTGCGGGAGCACCGACGGCGGGCGCTGCGGGCGCGTCGACGGCGGGGGCGGCCGGCGCGGCTGGCAAGGCCGGCGCGAGCGGAGGGACGGGCGCGACGGCGGCGACGATCACCGCGCTCGCAGGCGGCTCCGCTTGTTACAAGTACCAGTGGAAGGACCGCGGGCAGATGCCGAAGGGGTACATCAAGGGCGTCGCGCTCGTGTTCGCCCGCGCGGTGTGCGAGCAGCAGCGCAGCGACGTCCTCGTCGTGTCCCAGGCCAACACTGGCAACGACGTGAAGGACGCGCTGTCGTGGTACAACTCCAATTTCACTGGTCTTTCCATGCCCAATGACGCCGCGGGCGTCGACACCCTCCGCCACGCGTACACGCTGCTCATCGGCCTCGGGATGCGGGAGAGCTCGGGCGAGCACTGCGTCGGCCGCGACACCTCCGCGAGCAACACGACGGCCGACTCGGCCGAGGCGGGCGCCTGGCAGACGAGCTGGGACTCCCACGGCGCGAGCGCCGAGCTGCCCAAGCTGTTCGACAAGTACAAGGCCGATGACTCCGGCTGCCTCCTCTCGACGTTCGCCGAGGGCGTCAGCTGCAGCGCCACCGACTGGAACAACTGGGGCAGCGGCGACGGGTACGACTTTCAGAAGCTCGAGAAGGAGTGCCCCGCGTTCGCCGCCGAGTACGCGGCGGTGATGCTGCGCGTGGCGGGGGGCAGCAAGGGTCACTACGGCCCGCTGCGCACGAAGGCCGCCGAGATCCGGCCGGAGTGCGACGCCCTGCTCCACCAGGTGCAGGAGATCGTCGAGCAGAACCCCGGGCTCTGCGCGTCGCTCTGAGCAACCCGTACTGAGAAGGCTGCGAGCCTCAGGCGCCGCGGACGCGCTCGGCGACCGCGAGCCCGAGGCTGCAACCCTGCACCTGACGCAGCACGGCCGGCGAGCGACCGGGCGAGGCCGCGGGCGTGGCGTCTGCGCGCAGCGTCGCGCGGAACAGCGGCGCGAACGACCGCCCGTCGAGCACCTCGACCTTCACGTCGTGGGGCGTGGTCTGGATGGCGGCGAGGCCCGTCTCGCCGCGCAGCGAGGCGCCGGGCGGGACGTCGTCGACGACCAGGAGCACGAACGACGCGTCGTCGACGGCGCGCCTCGCCCGCGAGAGCGCCCCGGACGCGGCGACGTCGACCTCGCTCGCTCGCGCCACCAGATCGAGGCCGGTCGCGCCGCGCGTGCGCGCCGCCCAGCCCTCCTGAAACGGCGCGAGCCCCGCGAGCAGGATGCGGAGGTTCACGAGGCGCGCGGTCGCGTCGCCCATGCACGCGCTGTCGGGCGCGCAGCTGGAGGGGGTCGCCTCCGCGTCGCGCACGCCGAGCGACAGGCAGCTCGCGAGCGCGTCCTTCGCGGACTCACGCGACGCCCTCAGCACCTCCGCTTCGTCCGTGGCGCGCGGCGCGATGAGCCTGAGGTAGACGCCGCCGCCCTGGAGCGCCGAGAGCGCTGCCGGCGAGCTGAGATCGGGGGCCTCGCTCGCGGCGAGCGCGCGCGCGGCCGCGGCGACCCTCGGGACGAAGGAGGTGTGCCGAGCCTCGAGGTCGCCCCCCAGGGCCTCGGCGCGCGCGACCAGCTGCTCGCCTCGCTCGGTGTCCCGCCGCGCGCCCTGCACCGACGCCGCGAGGGAGAGCGTGCCGACCACCGCGGCGGCGCCGAGGCAGAAGCGCTCGAACGGGCCGAAGCGCCGGCGGATGGAGCGGAGGACTTGGTCGTCGTCGGAGGTCATCTCGGCCTCCGACAGCCGCCGTCGCGCGGAGTTCCCGCGACGTGAGGTACCGTCGTCGCGTGAGACGAGAGCGAGACCAGGCGCTGGCGCGGTGGACCACGTTCGGCGTCGGCGGTCCGGCCCGCACGCTGTGGACCGCCGAGCGCGACGAGGAGCTGGTCGAGGCAGCGGAGGCCGGCGCCACCGTGCTCGCCGGCGGCAGCAACGTCCTCGTCTCGGACGCGGGGCTCGCGGACGTCGTGCTCGTGAGGACGCGCGGCCTCTCGATCGCCGACGACGGCGTGACCGTCACCGCAGCGGCCGGTGAGCCCTGGGACGACGTGCCGGCGCTCGCCGCGCGCCTCGGCCTCTGGGGCGTCGAGTGCCTGTCGGGGATCCCGGGCTCGGTCGGCGCGACGCCCGTGCAGAACGTCGGCGCGTACGGTCAAGAGGTCAGCGACACGATCCGCGAGGTCCGCGCGTGGGACAGGCCCGCCGGCCGCGCCGTCACCTTGACGCCGCGCGAGCTCGCCTTCGGCTACCGGGACAGCGCGCTGAAGGGCGCGCACGCGGGGCGCTTCCTCGTGCTGTCGGTGGTCTTCTCGTTGCGGCGCGAGCGAGGGCCGGCGCCCGCGTACCAGGAGCTAGCGACGGCGCTCGGGCCCGGCGGCGGCGCGACCCCGGCCGAGGTGCGCGACGTCGTCATCGCGCTGCGCAGGAGGAAGGGCATGGTCCTCGATACGAACGATCCTGACACGCGCGGCGCCGGGTCATTCTTCACGAATCCAACTTTGGGCGCGGCGGCGCTCGACGCGCTCCGGGCGCTCGCCGGGGCCGTGCCCGCGCACGCGGCGCCTGACGGTCGCGCGAAGGTGCCGGCGGCGTGGCTGATCGAGCGGGCCGGCTTCACGAAGGGCTACGCGCGCGCCGGCGCGGCGATCTCGTCGAAGCACGCGCTCGCGTTGACGAGCCGCGGCGGCGCGGCAGCCGACGTGTTCGCGCTCGCGCGGGAGATCCGGGACGGCGTGCGCGCGCGGCTCGGCGTCACGCTCGTGCCCGAGCCCGTGCTGCTCGGCTTCGACGAGCCGCTCTAGCGGCGCGCGAGGCAGAGCTCGCGCAGGCCGGGCACGCCGGCGTCCAGCAGTCCAGGCCTCGGGGCGACGGCGACGGGCAGGCGCGCGGCGCCGAGCAGCTCGGCGTCGAACGCGCTGTCCCCGAACGCCGCGAGCACGCGTCGCCCGCCGGCCATGGTCCGCAGGCGCGCGACCTTGCCGCTCCGGTACGGGATGGGCGCGGCGAGGGCGGCGCACAGCACGCCACCTCGCGACGCGAGCTCGATCCCGGCGATCGCGGAGCGCCGGAGTCCCGCCACGGCGAGCGCTCGCTCGACGACGAGCCGCGCTGACGCCGTCACGACGACGACGTCCAGCCCGCGCGCCCTCGCCGCGTCGAGCACGGCCCGCAGCTCGGGCCGCGCGCGGCGCCCCAGCTCGGCCCGCTCGAGCGCCTCGTCGATCTGACGCGCGGCCTCCTGCTCCGTGCGTCCGGCGAGCGCGATCGCGGCGGCCTCGAAGGCCGTGAGATCGCCGACGACCCCGCGCTCGTACGCGTCGAGGAGCCTCGCGGAGAGCGCGCTCGCGTCGCCGCTCGTGTCGAGCCCCGCCTCACGCGCGAGCTCGCGCGATCTCGGCGCGGCCGCGTCGTCGCACCGCCCGCCGAGAGCGGCGTCGCGCCAGACGTCCTCTCCGACGTCCCCTCGCCAGAGGGTGCCGTCCGCGTCGGTCGCGAGGATCCACTCGCCTGGATCGCGGCCGTCGAGCTCGGCGACCACCTCCTCGACCGTCACCCGTGGCGCGCTCACGCGGGATCCTCGGGCGCGTGCCAGCGCGTCGCGGCGGCGCCGTCGAGCACGTAGACCTGGTCGCAGCCGAGCACGAGATCCCGGCGCGCGCCGTCGTCCGCGATCGACGAGACGGTGAGCACGGCGGACTTGTCGCCGACGAGCGCGACGAGCGCGTCGAGCAGGTGGGCGGCCCACACGCGATCGACGTCGTCGAGCAGCCCCTCGCAGACGAGCACGTCGGGATCGGTCACCACGGCCACGACGACGGGGAGCAGCCGCGCGCGCGGCGGCTCGAGCGACGAGCACGTCCGCGCGCCCGCGATCCCCGCGGCCTCGCAGGCCCGCCGCGCGCGCGCCCGGGCGTCGGCCGCCGAGCTCCCCGCGAGGCGCGCCGCCCACGCGACGTGCTCGACCGGCGAGAGATCCGCGAAGACGGGGGCGCCCCGCCGCGCGACGCCGACGCGCCGAGACGGCAGCGGGGCTCCGAGCACCCGCGCGTCGAGCCCCTCGCGCGGCGCCGCGTCGAGCGCGTCGACGACGTCGCGCACGTCCCCGACGAGCGCGATCCTCGGACCGTCGGCGTCGAAGGTCGGTCCACCCACCACCGACAGCAGCGGCGTCATGGCTCGACGGGCTCGAGCTCCATCCGCGCGAGCGGCACGCCGTCGCCGAACGCCGCGAGCGGCACGAACGCGCGCAGCACCGCGCGGAGCTGGGTCGGGATGAGCAGCTGCTCCTCGTCGGTCTTCGCGCGGACGCCCGCGAGCTCGAGCGCGACGTCGACGAGCGTGCGCGGGACCTCCGGAAGCTCGACGACCGGCGCGTCGTCCGAGAGCCCCCCCAGCTTGCGCGCCTCCGCGAGCGCCTGCCGCAGCCCTCCCACGCGATCCACGAGCCGGCGGGCGTGGGCCTGCTGCCCCGTCCACACACGCCCGCGCGCGACGGCGTCGACCTCCGCCGGCGAGAGCCCGCGGCCCCGCGCGACGCGATCGATGAACGTGTCGTAGAATTGCTTCACCTTCTTGCCGAGCTCGGCGCGCTCGTCGTCGCTGAACGGCCGGTAGATCGACTCGGCGTCGGCGCGCGGGGAGCTCTTGTAGGTGACCACGTTCACGCCGAGCTTCGCCGCGAGCGCGGCGACGTCGGCCTTGCCGTAGAAGATGCCGATGCTCCCGGTGAGCGTCGTCCTGTTCGCGAAGACGACCGAGCCCGGCGCCGCGATGTAGTAGCCGCCGCTCGCCGCCGTCGAGCCCATCGAGACGACGACGGGCTTCACGCGCTTCGTCAGCTCGACCTCGCGCCACATCACGTCGGCCGCCATCGACGAGCCCCCGCCCGACTCGATGCGCAGCACGACCGCGCGCACCCGCGTGTCCTCGCGCGCCGCCCGCAGCGCGCCCGCGATCGTGTAGCTGCCGACGAGCTTGCTGCCGACGACGGGCACGTTGCGGCTGCGGCCGTCGATCATGTCGCCGTCGACCCACACCATCGCGACCCGGTCGCGCTCGCCGATCTCGCGAGGCGCCCTCGGCGCGAACGCCGCGGCGCTCTTCGCGTCGACCAGGCGCGCGGGGCGGCCGAGCACCTCGGTAGCGACCAGCTCGAGCTCGTCGTCGTACGCGTAGCCGTCGACGAGCCCCGCGTCCTTCGCCTCGCGCGCGACGAAGGGCCCCCGCGCGACGCGCGCCGTGAGCTCGGGGACGCTGATGCGCCGGCCGCCCCCGACGTCGTGCAGCCACGCGCCCTCGAACTCGCGCAGCAGCTCCCTGTGATCGTCGTCGGCCGTCGGCGTAGGCCCCCCCCGCGCGAAGGACTCGGCCGCCGCCTTGTGCGCGCCGATGCGCACGAAATCGGTGCGCACCCCGAGCTTCGCGAGCAGCTCGCCGTAGTAGGTGTACTGCAAGCGCAGACCCGCAAACCTGACACCCCCCGCCGGGTTGATCACGGTGCGATCGGCCTGGGCGCACACCTGCAGCGCGCGGCCCCCGGCGTCCTCGAGGTGGCAGAACACGCGCTTCCCATGCGCTCGGAGCATGCGGATCGCGTCGCCGAGCTCCTCCGCGTGCGCGGACGATCCGGCGGGCGCGGCCTTCAGGTGCAGGGCGACGGCCGACACCTCGTCGCTCTTCGCGAGGCGCCACAGCCGCGCGAGCAGGCGCGCGTGCTCGCGGTTGCCGGGCACCGACTCGATGCGCAGCTTCACGACCTCGGCGCTGGCGGTCGCCCCCGGCTCGCGGACCCCACGCAGCGCGACGCCGGCGTAGAACCCGGCCTTGTCGCCCGCGAGATCTCCGAAGATCGCGCCGCCCTGCGCCTGCGCGCCGAGGCCGTTGAGATCGAGGCCCGCGGTCGCGATCCACCCGCGAGACTCGGCGCGGAAGGGATCGACGATCGAGACGTCCCCGCGCAGGCGCCCCACGTAGGGCACGTCGACGCCGAGCACGAACCTGGGCGTCCACGCGTCGCGCGACGCGAGCTTCTGGCCCTCGATCGCGAGCTCGAAGGCCCGCGTCCCGAGCGGGCGCGCGGCGAGGCCGACGTCGTACGAGCGCACGAGGCGCCCGTCGCCCGCGCTCGACGCGCCGTTCCAGTCGCGCAGCACCCCGGCGAGCGCGAGGTACCGGCTCGGCCGCGCGGAGAGCGACGTCGTCACGCCGAACAGCCCGTCCGCGCGCGCGTCGCTCGACCGCGAGCTCGCGAACGAGAAGCCGAGCGAGACGGCGCGCGACGGCGCGAGCGCGAAGCCCCACGTCAGCCACCGCGACCTGCCCCCCAGCTCCGGGCGCGGCGGCCGCACGAGATCGAGCCGCAACCCCGCGGACAGCGGGCCGAAGAGGGGCACCCCCAGATCGAACGAGTGCCCGCGGTTCGGGATCTTCGCCGTGTCGCTCGTGCTCACCACCGTCCAGCGCAGCTCGGGCGAGGGGAGGAAGCCGAGGTTCGCCGGGTTCTGCGCGAGCGACGACGCGTCGTCGTTGGTCGCGAGCGGCCGCCCCGGCACCGGCACACCGCGCTGAGGTGGGGGGAGCTCCGCCGCCGCGCGCGCGCAGACGGCCGACAGGCAGAGCGCGACGCCCGCGCCGGCGATCCGCGCGCCGCGCCTCACAGCATCCCTCGCTGGCGCGCCACGGCCTCGATCTCGGGGCGGCGCCGCGCGAGCTCGTCGGGATCCTTGACGGGCAGGAACCGCGACTCCTTGCCCGCGCGGGGCACCCGCACGTAGCGCGCGTCGAGGTGGAAGGTCAGCTCGCCCAGCAGCCGCTCGCGCTGGAGACACGGCCGACCGTCGACCTTCTTCTCGACCACGCAGTAGGTGAACGGCGCCGCGTACGCGGCGAGCGCCGCGGCGTCGACGAGCATCGTGTTGGTGTTGAACACCGGCACCCGCGCCGCGTCGAACCCGACCGGGAGCCTGAAATCCTCGCAGATCACCACCTTGTCGCGGTGGCGCACCGGCGCGCCGCCCTTGTCGCCCGCCTTCTCGACGACCTCGACGCTGATGGATTTGTTGGAGTCGATGTGGCCGCCGAGCAGCGTCGCGTCGATCGTCGCGCCGAGGTTGTCGAGGTTGGCGATCCACACGTACTTCCCGCCCCCGGCGAGGAACCTCGCGAGCAGGCCGCTCCGCGCGAGCGCCTCGGGGACGTCGCCGTGACCGGTCGGGTACAGCGACGGCGCGCCGGTGGCGTCGCGGAACAGCGCGCCGTCCGCCTGCAGGCGCAGCGACACGATCTGCGGGAACACCGCGACGCGCTCGCCGTCGAGCCGCGCGCCGAGCGCGCCCCGGATCGCGGAGTCGGTGGCCTCGCTCGTCATCAGCCAGAGCGGGGCGGCGCGCCCGCTGCCCGCCTCGACCGGGCGCTGCCCGGCGACGCGCAGATCGAGGAACGTGCGGCCGGGCAGGGCCTCGACGAGCGCCTTCACCACGCTGCCCATCCGCGTCGCCATCCCGCCGGCCAGCACGAGCAGCGCCACCTCGCCGCGCGCGAGCGCCTCGTCGCCCAGCCGCCGCAGCCGGCGCTCCTCGGTGCTGCCAGGCAGCGGCGGAGCGACGACGTCGTCCGCGCCGGGCGGCTCGCACGCGTCGAGGCGGTTCGTGGCGTCCTTGTCGCCGGCGACCTCCCGGCTCCAGCCGATGAGCCGCGCGCGATCGAAGCCGCCGGCGGCCAGCCGGCGCTGCAGGTCCGTAGGGAGCGCGTCGAGCTCGGCGTCGAGGGCGGAGGTCATGGGCGCGGGAGCGTAGCCCACCTGTCGACCTCACCGGGGCGAACGATCCGGTGACTCGACGCGCGCTGCGCGGACGGCGCGCCATCGTCGACCCTTGCTGGTATGGTCGCCGCCCTCGACCCCACGGGCGGAGCGCCCGCTCTGTCTCACACCGTTCACTTAGCTGCTCCGATCCGTGCCCTCCCTCCCACCCGCTCTCGATGGCGTCGCCGCGACAGGTGACGCCGCCGCACCGCCCGCGGCGCGCGCGAGCTCCCGCTGGGCGAGGTTGTGGCTGACCCGCGAGGTGGCCGAGCAGGAGTCCGCGCGTAGGGGACGAAGCCCCGACGTCGCAGCGCGCGCAGACCGAGCGCGTGACGTGCGCGAGCCGCTGGAGGCGCTCCTCCGGCCGGTCATCCCGTCCGCCCCCGCGGCGCGGCGCGCCGAGCTCGCGCTCGCCCACGCCGTGCTCCGGTTCGCCGTGAGAGAGGCGGTCCTCGCGCTCGCGCCCGAGCTGCCGGAGGACTGCGAGCCCGCCGCCGCGGCCGCCGCGCTGAGAGATCGCGTCGCCGGTGCGCTCGGGCTGCCGGAGGTGCACGCCGTCGAGGCCGCGAGGCTCGTCGAGCGCGACGGGGAGGAGGTCCACGAGCTGTCCGATTTCGAGCTGCGCCAGGAGCTCGAAGCGGCCGAGCGGTTCCTCGACGAGGCGCACTCCCACCTCTCCGCGCCCGAGCGGGCGCTCTCACGGCTGCTCGTCCGGCGGTGCCTGCGGGTCGGAGGGCTCGCGCTCGTGCTCGCGCTCGTGCTCGGCGCGGCGGGGGGCGCCACCTGGCTGGCGAGGCGCCCCCCCGATCTCACCGTCGGCCGCCCCTGGAGGGCGAGCAGCACCTACGGCGGCTGGGATCCGGCGAGCTACCAGCCGGGAGCGCCCTTCTTCTTCCACACCAACCGCGACGCTTCTCCTTACATTGCTTACGACCTGGGCGACGGCGCGAGGTTCTCGAGCGTCGAGATCGTGAACCGAACCGACTGCTGCAATGACCGCGCGAGCTTCCTCGTCGTCGAGACCAGCCAGGATGGCAACAAGTGGGAGGAGGTCGCCACGCACTCGGGCGCCTTCTCCAGCTGGACGGCCAGGTTCGCCCAGCGGTCGGCCCGGCACCTGCGGGTGCGATCCTTGAAGCCCACCTGGCTCCACTTCGCGCGCGTCGCCGTCCGCTGAGGCACCGAGGCCATGACACCCAACCGGAGGCTCGTCTGGACGCTGCTGGCGATCGCCGCCCTCGCGCTCTGCCTCGTGTACCAGGTGAAGCTCGTCGGAGACTGGCGCGTCGACGACGCCCTGATCACGTTCTCCTACTCGAAGAACCTCGGGACGGGCGCGGGCCCAGTCTACAGCCACGGCGTCCGGGTCGAGGGCTACTCGAATTTCCTCTGGATGGTGCTGCTGTCGGGCGCCTACGTCGTCCGCGCCCACCCGGACATCTACCTCACGTCGCGCGTGCTCGCGTACGGGTTCCTCGTCGCGCTCGGGGTCGGCACGTACGGCCTCGCGCGCCTCCGCGCCGGGCGGGTCGCGTCGGTCGCGGCGGTGTTCTTGTTGGCGACGATGACCGACGTCACGCGGGCCACGCTCTCGGGGCTCGAGACCATCCCGTACGCAGCCCTCCTCACGCTCGGATTGTGGGCGTACCTCACCGAGGACACGCGCAGGCGCCGCTGGTCGCTCTACCTGTTCGTCGCGGTCGCCTTGATGCGCATCGACGGCTGCGTCCCGCTCGCGTTCGTCCTCGCGTTCGAGGTGGTGCGCGCGGTGTCCGAGGAGCGCTTCAGCCCCCGCGCGCTCGTGAGGTGGGCGGGGGCGCCGCTCGCGCTGTACACAACCTATTTCCTGGCGCGCTGGGCCTACTACGGGCTGCCGCTGCCAGCCACGTACTATGCCAAGTCCATGGTGTCCGCCCTCGATCCCGAGCGCGGGGCGAGCTACGTGTGGAGCGCGCTGCGCGAGTCGGGGCTGTACGCGGCCCTGCCGCTCGTCGCGCTCGGCGTGTCGCGGCGCCCGACGTGGGCCGCGGCGCTGATCGCGATCTACACGGCCTCGCACGCCGTGTACGTCGCGCACGTCGGCGGCGACTGGATGCCCTTCAACCGCTTCCTGCTCCCCATCGCGCCGCTCCTCGCCGCGATGTTCGCGTGGGGCACCTCGATCGCCTGGGGCCTCGCGCGCGCCCACCACGCGGTGGTCAGGGTGGGCGCGGGCGCGCTGCTCGCCGCCACGTGGCTGTTCGTCGCGCTGCGCGGCGACGCGCACACGACCGAGACCCAGGCCGAGCTCGGCAAGCTCGGCGAGGCCGAGCACGTGAAGAACCACACCCTCGGGCTGCTGAAGGCCGCGCCGCTCATCCGGCGCATCACCCGCCAGCCGGGCGAGACGCTCGTCACCGACTACGCCGGCGTCTTCGCGCTCTACACCGACGCGAGCGTCATCGACATGTGGGGCTTGTGCAATGAGCGCATCGCGCTCCACGGCGAGATCGAGGGCATCACGCCCATCTACGGGAAGACCTGCGCCCGCTGCTACGCGGAGTGGAAGCCGATCTATTTCCACGCCAACGTCCCGCTCCTGCGCGCCCCGGACGCCTTCAAGAGCCACGCGGAGGTCGTGCGCGCGGTGTTCCAGAGCGGCGCCATCGGCGCGACCCTCGACTGGGGGCAGTACGTGGCGGGGCGGGTCGTGCGCGAGTCCACCAACGAGGCGGTGTTCTTCCTCGAGCGCCGCCGCCCCGGCGTGACCTTCGAGCGCCGCGAGGCGGCGCCCGGGATCGTGGTCGAGTATCCGTTCTCGCAGTTACGCGTCAGTCGGCGAGCGCCTGGCGCTTGTCGGTCGACGCGGTGTCGGCGCAGCAGCGGACGCCGGTCTGCAGCTCGTGGAACACCTCGTCGTGGTCGACCGTCGTCGGGCGGCAGCGGTTGCGCAGCGGCCCCCACCAGCCGCCCTTCAGGCCGCTCATCATCTTCCGGTTGCCGTTGAGCTGGGAGTAGTGCGGCTTGTCGAGCACCACCCACTCGTCGATGTTGCCCACCATGTTGTGCACGCCGAACGGTGACAGGCACATCGGGTTCTCGTCGCGCGACACGCGCTGGTCACGCAGGCCCTTCTTCTCGATCAGGTTGTCCTTCTCGAAGTTGCAGAGCGACGGATCGCGGGTCATCCCGTACGGGTAGGGGCGCATCTCCTCGCCCTCGCACGCGAACGTCCACTCCTTCTCCTGGCACAGTCGCTTGCCCTGCGCCTCGCACGTCTTCTTCGCGTCCGTCCACGACTGGTCGCCGGCCGGGAGCGACTCGCCCTTCGCCGAGTACTCCTCCCTGTCGATGCAGAACCTCATGTGCACGCGCTCACCGACGCAGGTCGACGCCTCCTTGTAGCGGGCGCAGCGGGCGTACTGGTTCGTCGCCGGGTCCTCGATCCACTCGATGCATTCCTGCTTGACGGCCGTGCAGTACATCCCGTCGACGGCCACCATGTCGGGCGGACACGCGGCCTCCACCGCCTTCGGCGCGGCGGGCGTCGCGGGCGCCTCCACCGCGCCGGGCTCGGGCGCGACCGCCGCGGGCGTGTCCTCGGCCGGCGCCGTCGCGCCGCTGGCCGCTCCGTCGGTCTTCGTCTTTCCGACGGCGAGGTACGAGACCCCGACGAACGAGAGGGCGAGGACGGCGAGCGTGCGCTTGCGGAAGGGATGGCGGGACATGAAGGCTCCGATGTAGGACTGTGTACGCGAAGGCTAGCGGTGGACGGGGCTCGGCGCCGAATTCGTGGCGTCGATTGCGTGTGGAGGCTCCAGAGCAAGCGGCGTGCGAGGCGGCGCGGGGGCCCGCGTGCGCGGCGGCGGCGTCCGCGTGGCCCGACACCGGCGTCGCGGTGGGCGCGTGGCGCAACGGCGTGACGCGGGGTCACGCCACCGTGTTATGGCGGCGCCGAGATGGCGCACGAGCATGAGCACCCGCACCGCCACCCAGAGCCTGCCGCGCACGCCGCCGCCGATCCGGCCGCGCTCGCGCTCCTCGATCTACGGGCCGATCCGGTCACGCTCGACGAGGTGATGCGCGCGGTAGAGCACCCTGGCGCGGGCGCCGTGGCGACGTTCGTCGGGATCGTGCGGGACCAGAACGAAGGCCGCGCCGTCACGCGGCTCGACTACGAGGCGTACGCGCCGATGGCGGTGCGCGAGCTGCGCCGCATCGCGGGCGGCATCGCGGCGGAGCTCCCGGGGACGCGCCTCGCGGCCCTGCACCGCGTGGGCGAGCTCGGGGTCGGAGACGTCGCGATCGTGTGCGCGGCGAGCGCGCCGCACCGGGCGGAGGCCTTCGTCGCGTGCCGCGCGCTCATCGATCGCATCAAGGCCGACGTGCCCATCTGGAAGCGCGAGCACGGCCCCGAGGGCGCGTACTGGGTCGGCTGGCGCGACGCGCGGTGCACCGGCGATCACTGAGCATCCGAGCCGAGCGACCTGAGCACCTGCGCAGCGGGCGAGGCTCACCCCGCGAGCGCGCGGTCGGCCGCGGCGACGCCGCTCTCGGCGAGCGCGTCGAGATCGAAGGCGACGCCGGCCGCCTCGCCCGCGACGTGGACATCAGGGAGCGCGGCCTCGGGGAGGAACCGCCCGTCGAACCGCACGGCGCCGCCCGCCTGCTGGAACAGCTCGAACCGGGGCTCTCGCGGCGACGCGTGCACGACCGCGTCCGCGCGGAGCTTGCCGCGTCCCGCGACGATGACGCCGCCGGCGCGCGACGAGCCGAGCACCGCCTCGACCTCCTCCAGACGCACGCGCTCGACCTCGACGCGCCCCGCGAGCCCGGCGGTGAAGGCGTCGGCGCCCGCGACGACCACGCGCTCGCCCGGCGTGACACCCCCGGCGACGAGCAGCGCGGCCGCCCTTGATGAGAGCACGCCCGGCAGATCGGCGTTCGGCACGAGCCACGCGCCGTCGTGCGCGCCCGGCGCGAGCACGATCGCCCGCGGTCGCACGACGATCGCGCCCGTGGGCGCCGCGAGCAGCACCTCACGCCTGCCCGGCGCGCGCGACGGCGCGGGCGCGTAGATCCCGGCCGCGACCGTCGACAGGTACACGCGCTCGGGCGGCACCGGGTGCCGCGCGTGGAACGCCGCCGACGCCTCGGCGCCGAGCGCCCGCAGCGAGCCACCCGGCCTTGGCGCGTCGTCGACGACGAGCACGTCGGCTCCACGCGCGGCGAGCCGCGACGCGGCGGCGAGCCCCGACGGGCCCGACCCCACCACCAGCGCGTCGACGTCGCGAGCGTCGGACGCGAGCGGGTGTCCGACCGCGTCCGGGAGCGCGCCGAGCCCGGCCACGCGCCTGGCGATCCCTTGCATCACCGTCGACAGGCCCGGCACGCCCGCGAGCAGGTGGTGATGGTCGATGCCGTGCGGGAAGAACCAGTCGGTCACGCGCAGCAGATCGGTCGTGCGCGTGCCGACGACGTTCTGCGTCTCGACGCGCATCCCGTCCTCGGCGGGCACGAGGCAGCTCATCACGTTCGGGACGCCGTCGAGGCGCACGAGGCAGCCGTCGCAGCCGCCCACCATGCACGCGGGGCCGCGCGGGCGGTGGAGCTTCGGGCTGCGCGCGACGACCAGGCGATCGGCCGCGACCAGCGCGGAGGCCACGGTCTCGCCCGCCTCGGCGCGGAAGGGCGCGCCGTCGAGCGTCAACGTGATGGGCCGGACGAGCGGGGCGAGCCTGCGTGCGGGCACGGAGGCGACGCTACCCTGGAGTCACCGTTGCAGCGACGCCATCAGCGCCTTCGCGGGCAGCGCGTCCTTCGAGGGGCTGAGCGCGACGTCGCCGAGGCGGCGGATCCGCAGCCCGTGCAGCACGCGGTGCGCGCGCGTGGTCACCTCGGCGACGAGCTCCGCGTCGCGCTTCACCTTCGTGGTCACCTCGATCTCGACCACCTTGTTGGGTAGCGCTACATAGAGGCGCGCGCGCACGTCGCCTGCCCTGGCGTCGACGACCGACCACTGCTCGAGCGCGGCCCGGCCGCCGACGGGGCCCGCGAGGGCGCGGACGACCTTCGCGTCGTCCTCCTCGGCGCGCGCCTTTGCGAGCTTGTCGAGCTGCTTCGCCGACTGGTTCGCCTTCTTGCGGTGCTCGCGGATGACGATGGTGAGCGGGCTCTGCTCGTGCGTGGTCTTGCCCTCCGCGACCGCCAGCCACGGGCCCTCGCCGTCGTCCTCCACGCCGTGGAGCTGCGTCGTGAAGCCGATGTCGCTGACGCTGAACGCGGGCTCGCGCGCGTGGGCCGGGGCGGCGAGCAGCGCGAGGAAACCGAAGAGACCGAGCCGCTTGAGCATGGGCCGTCTTCGCGCCGCGCGGCCCGGCGGGCCAAGTTCCGTGGCGGTCAGCGGTAGCCTGGTCCGCCGCCGTAGCCCCCGCCCTGGCCAGGGTACTGTCCGGGCGCGGGCCCGCGCGGCGGCTGCTGGACGCCCTGGATCTCGGCGCGGAGCTTGTGCAGCTCCTGGCGCATCGGGACGATGAAGTCCGCGCTGATGGTGCGCTTCTGACCCTGCATCGCGCGGGCCGCGTGCCACTTCGAGAGCGCGAGGCGCGACGCGGCGTCGATGAACCGCCGCCCCTTGAACCCGCCGCGCCCGAACAGCGCCTTCAGCCGGCCGACCGGCGAGCAGACGAGATCGAGCTCCTCGCGCGTCAGGTTGCCGAGCAGCACCTCGTCCTCGAGGTTCTTGCGGATGATCTTCCCCTCGCGGCGCACGAGGAAGATGAGCACGATGCCGAACGCCGTGACGAAGAGGAACCACAGCGGCAGCATCAGGAAGAACAGCGGGAAATCCAGCCAGCCCGACAGCACGGCCGAGCCGTTCCACGTCGCGTGCAGGCCGGCGGCGAGGAAATAGCCCCCCACGGGCGCGAGCAGCTTCAGCCACGTCTTGTTCGTCTCGCGCGCGATGCCGATGCCGATGCCGGTCATCGACGTGTAGAGCGGGTGGCCCCACGGCGCGAGGATGCCGCGGATGAAGAAGGTGCCGATGAGCCCCGAGTCGCCGCCGCTGAGCGCGCTCCGCGCGTAGTAGATGACGTTCTCGGTGGCCGCGAACCCGAGCGCGGCGAAGGTCGCGTAGATGACGCCGTCGACGACGCCGTCGAACTCGCGCCGCAGGAACCAGAACATCCCGAGCACCGCGAGCCCCTTGAAGAACTCCTCGACGAGGGGCGCGCTGATGACCGCGCCGACGAAGTCCGCGCCCTCCTTGCCCGCGATGAGCCCGCCGATGGCGCCGTTGAACGTGTTGATGATGGCGGAGAACCCGCACGCGGGGATGGCGCCCCAGAGGAACGCGAGCGCCAGCGTGTACCAGGGCTCGGGATCGTAGCGGTCGATGATGACCGGGACCCACAGGTAGACGAAGCACGCGGGGAAGGCCAACGCCGCGCTCACGAACAGCGCGAAGTAGTAGTCGAACGGATCGATCTTCCCCGGCGCGATGCCGAACATCACGAGCAGGATGATGCCGCCCACGATCGTGCCCAACCCCCACAGCCCGAGGCCCACCCACTTCAGCGCCGACGATCCCATCGGGCGGCAGTAGAGCAGCACCGGCGGGGCGCGGGCTACTAAAC
>JADLFU010000032.1 GCA_020849655.1 Polyangiaceae bacterium
CGGGGTGCCTCCTGCTATGGATTTTGAACACCTATAGGACGGGGGGCACCCCGGTCTTGTTCACCGTCGAGACGAGAAATTCACGAGAATTGTCGGGCAAATTCTCCGTCATGGCCGATCTGCTCCCGACTGACTTCCACCGATCTCGTCCTCCCCATCGCCACATGCGATGGCGACGACAGCCACCAGAACCGAGACGCAGAAGCTCGCGACGTAGGGAAGAGTCTTCATGGATAGGTGCTCCGGAGGTAAGAGAAATACGAGGCAGCATCGGCGGTGACGCGGGGTCCACGCCCACCATAGGTGGGAGTCAAGAAAGTGTGCTGAACGGTTGTGGCGACGACTGTGTAGTCGTACGCCCAGACGCCTCCCCCACTGTTGCCGGGGCTCGTGTCGCAGCGGTGATCCACCTGGCCGTTCTCCCCTGCGTACGGCCAGGTGCTGGAAGGCTGCGCGAACGAAAATGTCGTACAAGTCTTGAAGTTGCTCCCCTGCTTGTCTCGACGCAGGGTGTAGTCGCCATCCCCCGCTGCACAGTCGGGCGGGATCGGGCCGCTTCCGTAGCAAGCCGGATAGCCGCCGCCATAGCTCGGCCAACTGTTGAAGTCCGCGTCGGTCCCCCAAGCGTAGCCCATGTACCCGGGGGAGGGGCTACCCCAGGGATCCGCGGGGAGAATCATGACATACCAGTCGTACAGCAAACAGTCACCCGGAGCGTTGGCAGTGTAGCAGCCCTTGCTCCAAAATGCAGTTGGGAATGTCCCCGACGTCATCGTGACGCTCCCATATGGTTCAATCTGCGTGCCGGTGCTGGTGTCGAGGGTGTCGAGCCGAGGCACCACCGTGCCCCACGTGGTCGCCCCGGACGGGTCCATCATGACGTGCGCTGCCGTCAATACCAGACGGTTGCCTATCAAGGTACCAGACCCTCGTCCATAGGCACCCACGTACGCGAGGGTACTCTCCGGCCAGCTGTGCTGGCCCACCAGGTCTTGAATGCCTTGGCGAAGCCTGTTGTCGACGCCGCCGGACAGGTTCTTCGGTACGTCCGGCAAGGCGCCCGTGACCTCGGTGCTGGGTCGATCCATTCCGAGGGCTCGGAGTTCTTCGCCGATTTGGCGAAACACCGCCTCGTCGAGGCTGAGATCGATCGCCTCCTGCGAAACCACGTCGACGAAGGTCACTCCCCCCCGACCCGGCGAGAGCTCCGGCGGGGCGGCAGGACTCGAATCGACCGCGCCGTAGAGCGGCTCGCGGATGGGCGCGTGGAGCGGGTCGGGTTGAGCGAGCACCTTCAGATCTTGCACGCGCTCGACCTTCAGCGCCGCGCCCCTCCCTGCGAGGTACGGGTTCTCGAGAAGGAGCGCGAGATCCTTGGACTTCGGGCGTGGCACCTCGAGCGCCATCGTCGCGACGTCCTCTCTTCCGAGAGACCCGCTCTCCGGGCCCGAGCGCTGGCCGCAGGCCGCAGCCAGGAGGATGGGCGCCAGGAGGGCGGCTGCCGATCGCTTCATACGACAGGGATTAGCGGGGGGGGGCGTAGTCAAGAGGCTCTTGAGAGTCGCGCGCCGGCCCCGACCCCGATCGGAGGATCGAGGTGCTGGGCGCGAAGCGGCTGAGGTCGTCGTCCGGCTCCACGCCGTCGAGTCCAACGACACGCTCCAGGGACGCGCCGGGGACCGCAGAGCTCGTTCTTCATCGTCGACAGACGAAAGCCGCCCCCCCGCGGCGAGTATGCTGCCGCCCGTGACACCGAACACGGTGCTGGCGGAGCGGTTCATCATCGAACGGCTGGCTGGCGAGGGCGGGATGGGCGCGGTGTACGCGGCGCGCGACAGCCGCGACGGCCAGCGCGTCGCCCTCAAGCTGTTGCGCCTGACCGACGAGCAGGGAGGCGCGCGCTTCTCGCGCGAGGTCGCCGCGCTGCGCGCGCTCGGTCACCCCCGGATCGTGCGCTACGTGGACCACGGCGCGACCGACGCGGGGCAGCACTACCTCGCGATGGAGTGGCTCGACGGCGCGGACCTCGCGGCGCTCCTGCGGAGCGGCCCGCTGGAGGAAGCCTCCGCGCGGGCGGTCGTTAGCGGCGTCGCCGAGGCGCTCGCGCACGCGCACGCGCACGGCGTCGTGCACCGCGACGTCAAGCCGGCGAACGTGCTGCTGGAGGGACGGGATCCCGCGCGCGCGAAGCTCGTCGACTTCGGCGTCGCGCGGCTCGACGCGGCCGCGACCCTCACGCGCGCTGGCGGCCTCGTCGGCACACCTGGGTACCTCGCGCCGGAGCAGGTTCGGGGCGAACCGGGGGTCGACGCCCGCGCAGACGTGTTCGCGCTGGGCTGCGTGTGGTTCGAGTGCCTCGCCGGCGGCCCCGCCTTCGCGGCGGACGACGTGATGGCGCTGCTGTTCAAGATCCTCGTCGAGGAGCCGGCGTCGTTGACCGATCTGCGCGCCGACGTACCGCCCGCGGTCGCCCGCCTCGTCAGCGCGATGCTCGCGAAGGATCCCGCCTTGCGACCCGCGAACGCGGCGGCGGTGCTCGCCGCGCTCGAGACGCTCGAGACGCTCGAGGCGCCGTCCGACGGCGAGGCGCCGCGGGACGGCGTGCCCACCGCGCTCACCGGCGCCGAGCTGCGCGCCGTCGCCCTCGTCGTCGCCGCGGGCTACGCCACGTCCGGGCGGGGCTCGATCGCCAGCGCGCCCACGCTGGCGGTGGGCGACCGAGCGGCGGTCCGCGCGTCCGTCGAGCGCGCGGCGGCCCCGTACGGCGCGCGGATCGAGTGGCTCGGCGACGGCGGGATGATCGCCGTGTTCCGCGGCGCGAGCGGCCCGGCGGAGCACGTCGCGCGGGCTGCGCGCTGCGCGCTGGCGATCCAGGCGGCGCGGCCTGACGTCGCGCTCGCGATCGCCACGGGGCGCGCCGAGCTGCGCGGCGCGGTGCCGCTCGGGCCGATCGTCGATCGCGCGGTCGCGCTGCTGCGCGCCCGGTCGCCGCACGCGCCGCCGCCGATCGTCGTCGACGACACCAGCGAGCGGCTGCTCGAGCTGCGCTTCACGCTCGAGGGAGGGACGCTCGTCGGCCTGCGCGAGACCCCGAGCGGCGCGCGCCCCCTCCTCGGTCGCGCGACGCCCTTCGTGGGGCGCGAGCGCGAGCGGGACGCGCTGCTCGACGCCGTCGATCGCATGCTCGAGGAGCGCGCCCCCGCGGCGGTGGTCGTGACGGGCGGCGCGGGCCTCGGCAAATCGAGGCTGGTGCACGAGGTCCTCGCCGCGCTCGCGCGCTCGCACCCCGAGGTCGCCGTCTGGCTCGCCGCCGCGGATCCCATGGCGAGCGGCGCGCCGCTCGCGCTGCTCGCGCAGATCGTCCGTCGCGCCGCTGGCGTGGGGCCGGACACGCCGCGCGACGCGTCGCTGGCCGCGCTGCGCGCGCACGTCGATGGCCGCATCGCAGCGAACGATCGCGCCCACGTCGAGGCGCTCTTCGTGGAGCTCGCCGCCGATCGCCCCGACGACGTCGCGGCCGCGACCCTGCGGGGCGATCCCGCGGCGACGGGCGAGCGGATCCGCCGGGGCTTCGGCGCGTTCCTCGCGATGGCGTGCGCCACGCGCCCCGTGATCGTCGTGCTCGAGGATCTGCACTGGGGCGACGCCGCGAGCGTGCGCATGCTCGAGTCCGCGATGGCCGCGCTTCCCGCGGCGCCGCTGCTCGTGCTCGCCGCGGCGCGACCCGAGGTGCGGGACCTCCTCCCCCGGCTGTTCGAGCGGCGCGAACCGCTCGAGGTTCGGCTGACCCCGCTGCGGCCGAGCGCCGCGAAGGAGCTGGTGGTCTCCGCGCTGGGCGCGTCCGCGGACGAAGCGCTCCGCGCGCGGGTGATCGACCGCGGCGCGGGCAACCCGTTCTACCTCGAGGAGCTCGCGCGGGCGGTCGCCGAGGGGCGCAGCGACGCGCTGCCCGAGACCGTGCTCGCGATGAGCGTCGCCCGGCTCGAGGCCCTCGACGCCGACGCTCGCCGCATCCTGCGCGCGGCGAGCGTGTTCGGGGAGACGTTCTCGGACGCCGCCGCCGCCGCGCTGCTCGAGGGATCGTCGCGCGCGGAGCTGGGTCTGCGGCTCGCGGTGCTCGTCGAGCAAGAGGTGCTCGCGCCCGACCGCGCCGATCGCGACGGCATCGAGCGCCCTGGGCACTACCGGTTCCGACACGCGCTCCTGCGGGACGCGGCGTACGCGATGCTGACGGATGCGGATCGAGCGCTCGGCCATCGCCTCGCAGGGGAGCACCTCGCGGCGCAAGGCCGCGAGGAGGTCTCCGTCCTCGCCGAGCATTTCGACCGCGCCGGGGATGCCCGCGCGGCGGCGTACTACCTCGCGGCGGCGCGCCGGGCGCTGCGCGGCAGTGACCCGGACGCGGCCGTCGTGTTCGCGCAGCGGGGCGCGACGTGCTCGGCCGCCGCACCGACCCGCGTCCTCGACGACCTGCTGCGCCTCGAGGCCGGCGCGCAGAGCTGGCGCGGCGACTTCCGCGCGGTCGACGCGCAGTCCGAGCGGATCATGGCGGGCGCCACGGTTGGCTCGAAGCCGTGGTGGGGCGCGGCCGTCGGCGCCGTCCACGCGTCGATCTTCCTCGCGCGTCCTCGCCGCGTGCGCCGCGCCCTCGCGCTCTTCCGCGACACGCTGCCGGAGCCCGACGCGTTCATGGCCTACGGGCGCGCGCTCGGCTCGGCGCTGCCTGTCATGTTCCACGCGTCGCCGCACGGGACCACGCGGCCGCTCTACGAGCGGTTCGCAGAGGTCGTCGGTCCGATGGCCGGTGGAGACCCGATGCTGCAGGGCATGCTCGCGTGGCTGTCGAGCTACGACGCGCTGTTTCATCGAGACGATCCCTGGGACGCGCTCGCGCGGCTCTCGATCGCGAGGCAGCACTTCGAGGCCGCCGACGACACGCAGCGCGCGCTGCACTGCGAGGGTGAGACGGCGGTGTATCTGGGCGACGCGGGCGATCTCGACGCGCACGACGCCGTGAACCGGGACGTGTGGGCACGCACCGCGCACATGGGGCTCGGACCGTCGATCGGCCTCGCCTACCTCGCGTACAACCTCGCGGACGCCGGGCGCGAAGCGGGCGCCGGCGAGCTGCTCGAGTGGGTGTTCGAGCGGACCGTCGCTCGAGGCTTCGCGGTCGGAGAGGGCACCGCGCGCGCCGCGGTCGCGCAGATCGCCCTGCGCCGGGGGGACGCGACCGCCGCCCTGCGCGAGTCGGTGCGCGCGGTGAAGCTCACGGCCACGACGCCGCGCTGGGCCGCGCTCGGCTTCGCGACGCTCGTGCGCGCCCGGTTGGCGCTCGGCGACACGCGGGGCGCGCTCCGCGCGAGCCGCGCCGCCCTCGGCATGCTCACGCGACACGCGCCCGTGGGGCCGACGGAGGCGGCGGTGCGCCTCGCGCACGCCGAGGCGCTCGAGCGAGCGGGCGATCGCGACGGCGCGATCGCCGCGGCGCGCGACGCGGAAGCGCGCGTGCACGCCCGCGCCGAGCGCGCCCCCGACCCGGCGCGCGGCGACCTCTATCTCGCGTCGCCCGCGCCATCGCGGACGCTCGCGTTCGCCGCGCGCCTCGAGCGCTGACCGTTCTTCGGCAAGCGGCGCGAGGCGATGAATCCTCGACGGCTCCGGGCTGTGCGAGCTGTGCCTCTTCTACAAGCGCCTCGACCGAGGGACGTCTCGTCTGCCCGAGGCAAGAGACCCCAGCGTCACCAGTGTGAAGATCGACGAGCCGACGCTGGACGAGTTGTTGGACGGAGTCGACGTGGAGTCGAGGCCACCCCGGCGGCCAACGCCTCGCCTCCAGTAGAGGCGCGCCACATGGCGCAAAGTGATAAGAATCGCCTGAGTAGTTGCATTCGGCGCCTCGAGGACCGGGGTCGTGCGGGCTCTCCGGATCAGGGAGCGGGCTGGAGCGCGATGGTCGAGCACAGGAGCAGCGGCACCGCGGCGTCCGGCCCCTCGTGGCACTTGAGGCCCTCCACGGGGATCGCTCCGGCCGCGTCGATGGCGTACAGGGTGGCGATCTCGCCAGCGGCGATCGACATGGAGTTCGCCGCGACGAAGGTCGGAGTGGCCGCGGGGCTCGCACCGACCCCGAGCATGTAGCTCTCCTTCGGCACGGCCACGTAGCCGTTGGCGTCCGCCGTGAAAGGCGCAGCGACCGTCATGGCGATCCCAGGGTATGCCGCGCCCGTCCACAGCTTCGTAAAGGCGGGCATCATCGTGCCCACGTCTACGGGGACGGGGAGGGCGCTCGCACCGTGGACGAAGCGCAGCCAGCCGCCCGCGCTCCCCCAGTTGACGATCGTGTCGGTCGCGAGCACGACCTTCACACCCGCGGTGGTCGATCCGACCGCCATGACCGTGTAGGCGGAGGTGGCCAAGGTGACCCCAGAGACCGTCGCGATCGGAGTCCCCGTCGGGGGGCACGTGTCCGAGTCCGCCACGAGGCCGAAATCGTAGGTGCCCGCAGGGATATCCAGACGCGCCGTGACGTCCTTGAACGAGAGCTTCGTCGGCGCGTCTGTGAAGAGGTTCAGCAGGTCGATGGCGAGCGGGCTGCCCGACGGGGCCGCGCAGACCCTCACGTCGCCCGCGTCGATCGAGAGGTGAGCGACGGAGAGCGCGGCCCTCAGGAAGCCGTCGCCGCCGCCCGCGCCACAGGCGCCGCCCGCGCCAGCGGTCGCGCCCGAGCCGCCGATACCGCTCGAGCCGCCCGTGGCGCCGCCCTTGCCTGCGGTGCCGCCCGTGCCGCCCGGGGCGCCGCCCTTGCCGGCCGTCGTGGTGCCGCCCGTGCCGGCCGTGGTGCTGCCGCCCGTACCAGCGGAGGCCCCGCCGGCGCCAGCCTTGCCCGCCGTGCCGCTGCCGGTGCCCGCCTTGCCGGTCGTCGAGCCGCTCGCGCCGGCCGTGCCGGTCATCCCGCCGGACTCGGCGTCGTCACAGGCCACCGCGAACGTCGCGGCGACCGCGCACAGGCTCACCCCCAGCAGAAACTTCTTGTTCAAGTTCATTCCTAAAATCTCCA
>JADLFU010000033.1 GCA_020849655.1 Polyangiaceae bacterium
CGGCGGCGGCGGCGGCGGCGGCGGATCGTTCGGCATCTTCGCCGCGGGAGGCAAGCTGACCGTCTCCGGCACCCAGATCCAGACCGGCAAGGGCGGCAAGGGCGGCAAGGGCGCCGATGGCCAGAACAAGCAGCCCGGCGGCGCGCCCGGCTCGCCCGGCAACGACGCCGACAACAGCGCCGCAGGCGGCGAGGGCGGGCGCGGCGGCGACGGCGGCGTCGGGGGCCCGGGCGGCGGCGGCGGCGGCGGCCCGTCCGCATGCGTCGCCTACTCGGCGGCGACGGACGCCAGCGTCACCCAGCTCGGCTGCGTCACCGGGAAGGAAGGCGCGGGCGGCCCAGGCGGCACCAACCAGCTGGGCACCACGGCGGCCAACGGGCAGCCGGGCAAGCAAGCGGCGGCGACGATCATCAACTGACGCACACCCGCCGGGTCTGTCGCGGTCATCGGCTGCGCCTCGCGCTGGCCTGGGGGGGCGCGCGCCTGGGTTCTTGATCCATCGCAACACAAATGCAGGGCCTGGTTGCAAGGTTGCAATGTTACATGTCGTAGTCACTTGAAATGATTTGGCGCATCTGTTGGCACGGCTCGTGCTTCATCTCCGCGTGCGGCGACCGAGTGATGTCCCTCCCCCCCCGTCCCGGTCGCCGCCATTTATCTCTCCTCGTCTGGGTATCGGCGAGACTTCAGACCGCGCCGCCGGCAGCCCCGGTGAGCGCGGTTCGTGCGTCTGGCGCCGAGCAAATTCCCTTGCACGCGCCCGGCGTCCGTGTAGAAGGGCCGCCCCCATGGCCAACACTGCCCTTTGGAACGTCCGCAAGCGCCACGAGTGGCTCGCCACTCCCTGCAAGAAGGAGAAGCTCCCGCGGCGCGGTCGCGCGCGCATCGGCCTGCAGGCGTCGCTCGAGCGCAAGGGCGACAAGGCGAAGCCGGCCGCCGAGGGCTGATCAGCCGCAGCCCGAGCTGGGCGGCGCGCCCTCCCACGCCGCGGCCCAGCTCATCGTCTCGGTCGTGCGCGCGAGGCCGAGGGTGCCGTCTCGACCCACGAGGATGATCCCGCCGCGCATGCCGGTGCGCTCGTGCAGCGTGCCCATGACTCGCTCCGCGGCGTCGCGAGGCTGGGCGCCCGCCTCGAGGTAGAAGCACGCGCGCGCCGCGAGGGCCGCGCGCAGGTAGCCCTCGCCCTCGCCCGTGCCGGACGCGGCGCCTGCGCGGTCGTCGGCGTAGTTCCCTGCGCCGGGGATGGGCGAGTCGCCGACGCGCCCGCTGCGCTTGCCGACCATCCCGCCGGTGCTGGTCGCGGCGGCCACGTGGCCCGCGGCGTCGCGCGCGACCGCGCCGACGGTGCCGCCCGCCCAGTTGCCCGAGGCGCCGTCGCGAACGACGGCGAGGCGCGCCCTCGCGGCGTCCGTGACCATCCCCTCCTCGCGGGCGTGGCCGGCGCCCGTGGCGAACCGCTCGGCGCCCGCGCCTGCGTACAGCACATGACGGCCGTCGTTCAAGACGTCGCGCGCGACCGCGATCGGGTGACGAAACGGCGGCAGCACGGCCACGGCGCCCGCGCGCAGGTGCTCTCCCTCCATGATGCAAGCGTCGAGGCGGAGCGCGCCGTCTTCGTCCAGGCTGCCGCCGGTGCCGGCGTTGTAGCGGGGATCGTCCTCGAGCACCTCGACCGCCGCCTGCACCGCGTCGAGCGCCGAACCGCCGCGCGCGAGCACCGCCAACCCGGCCGAGGCGGCGGCGCGACACCCGGCCTCGTGGGCCTCGCGTCGCGCGGGGGGGACGTCGCCTGCTCCGCCATGCACCAGGATCGAGTAGCGGTGCGCGCCGGGGCTCGCCCAGGCGCCGGTGATGGGCTCGCGCATGAGCGCAGGCTACTACGCGCGCGCAGATCGCGAGCGCGTCAGAGGCACGCCGACGGCGCGGGCGCGCCTCGCAGGAGCCCGCGGACACCCGAGAACACGGCGTCGCGCTGGCCGGGCTGGTTGACCGACGCGACCGCGCCGCTGCAGTAGCTCGCGGCGGCGGCCGCGTACGCGCTGTTCGGTGGGGGCATCGACCTCGCGTTCTGCGCGAGCGCGGCGCAGCACGCGCGCAGCCCCGTCACGTCTGCCGGTCGTCCCCTCGGCGCGCCTGCGTCGGTCGCGGGCGGCGCGGTGGGCTCGGGCGCGGGCTCCCCGACGAGGACGAACGCCGACGTCGTGGGCGCGGCCGGCCCGTCGACGAACGGCGGCGGCGCCTCGTCGCGCGCGCCGCGGGTGGCGAGGAGGGCCGCGACCACGCCGAGCGTGAGCCCGAGCGCGGCGACGGCGGCGAAGGCGGTGCGGTGGTCTCGTCGCTGGGTCACGCGTGGATCTACGCGGCGGGCGCGGCGCGCCTGCCCCTCACTTCGAGCGGAACGTCGACCGCCGCTCCTTCGCGGCGACCACCTCGTCGATCGTCGCAGGGATCGGGTGCGTCTGGTTCTTCAGCCAGTACGCCGCCTCGTCCTCGAAGTGCGGGCTGTCGGGATCCCACACGTTGCCGCCCGGCAGCGCGTTCGTCACCTTCGGCCCTGCCGGGTCGAGGTCCGCGACCATGCGCTGCGTCGGGCCGCTCGAGTAGCTGAACTTGGGCGTCGCCGTCAGCGCGTACGAGACGCCGAACGCGGACGCGTCGACGACGAAGTTGTCGCCGTGCCGCGCGACGGTGCCCGCGCGGGGGATGGAGTAGGTGTTGAAGACCGGCACGACCGACGCGAACCGCACCGTGTGGAAGCTGCCCCAGCGGGCCTTCTCGAGGCCGCCGTTCTTGTCGACGAACGCGAGCGCGTCGAGCACCGCGCGCACGGTGCGGTCGTCGCGGGACTCGGCCTCCGGCGTCGCGAGATCGTCCCAGAGCGCGCTGTCGCCGACCTTGGCGTCGAAGGTCGCGAGCTCGCTCGGCGTCGCGCCGTAGAGCCGCAGCAGCGCCTTGGCCTTCAGCTCGGTGTCGAGCGACGCCTTCGCGCGGTCGAGCTCGTCGCCGAACACGCGCGGCAGCACGCGGACGACCCACACGTTGAACAGCAGCGTCGCGGCGCTCGCGCGGGCGGCGGGCTGGTCGAACGGCAAGGCCGCGCGGTCGTCGTCGATGCCCTTCTCGGCGGAGTAGTCGGAGTCCTTGCCCCAGGCCTCGAGCAGGCTCTTCGCGAGCGCGATCTTCGCGGGATCGTAGGCCGGATCGGCGACGACGACCGCGAGGTCCTTGTGCGCGCCGGGCGTCGCCTTCTCCTCCTCGGCGCGCCCGAGCGCCTCGACGATCTTCGGCGCGAGCGCCGCGCCCATCGGCGAGCGGTGATCGCCCTGGATGCGCGCCATGTCCTCGGGGGACACCTTGTCGAGCGCGCCGAGCAGCGCGTGGATGCGGCCCTCGCGGAACCCGATGTCGTACGAGCACGCGAGGTACCCCGGCGTGCCGTCGGGGAGCAGATCGTTCGACGGATCGTTGTCGAGCGTCGTCCCGATGGCGTCGTTGTTCGCCGTCGAGATCCACCCGGCCGCGGGGTTCTTCTCCCACGGCACGAGGTCGTCCGGGAGGTTGCCCGTCCAGTCCGCGCTCCCGTCGCCGGGCAGGACGAGGCACGGCAGCGTGCCGCGGTAGGTGGCGGGATCCCACGCGAGGGCCTTCGGATCGCGCACGGGCACGATCGCGTGGGAGGTCCACAGGATGTCGCCGTGGACGTCGCCGATCATCCAGTTCTGCGCGCCGACCCCGAACTTCGTGAGCGCGACCTTCGCCTCGTCGACGTTCTTCGCGCGGAGCAGGCCGACGACCGCGGCGATCTCCTCCGTCGGCTCGTGCCCGGTCCAGCGGATGCTGACGGCGCCGGTCTTCGGATCAGGGTCGGCGACCGTGTGATCCTCGCGGATCACGGGCTGGATCGGGCCGTGGTGCGGGACGACGCGTACCTTGTAGACGACGGGCGCGCCGCCCGCGACGGCGATGGTCTCTTCGATCGTCTGGAGCGGGACGTCCTGCCCCTTCCATTTGACGGCCTGGCCGTCCGCCGTGAGCGTCTCGGCGTAGGCGTCGGACACGTCGTAGCCCGCGACCGTCGCGCCCCACGCGAGGTGCTGGTTGCGGCCGAGGATGATGCCGGGGATGCCCGGGAACGCGAGGCCCGAGACGCTGAGCGCCTTCGCGGGATCGGCGTCGCGCACCTCGAGATCGATCGGGTAGAAGACCGCCGGCGCCGACAGGTTGAGGTGCGGATCGCTCGCGACGAGCGCGTGCCCCGTCGTGCTCTTCGCCGCCGACACGGCCCAGTTGTTGGAGCCGAAGCCCTCCGGCGCCACGAGATCCTTCGCCTTCTTCATCGCCGCGAGGACGGGGCGCAGCCGCGCCGCCGCGTCGAACGACGGGCGCGGGTGGAGCGGTCGCTTCGCGCTCTTCGCGGTCGGGAACCCCACGCGCGACGTCGCCGGATCTGCCGGCGCGAGGCGGATGAGATCGCGCTCGAGCCCGGCGCGGCGGGCGAGCGACGGATCGCCGGCCGACGCGGTGAATGTAGCCTGCAACGCGCCGAGCGCGGCCGTGATGTCGATGTCGCCGTCGGCGCCGTAGGAGAGCAGCCATGTCTGCAGGCGGCCCATCGCGAGCGAGTCGGCGCCGTCCCAGTCGGTGAGGAAGCCCTTCAGGAAGCGCCCGATGTCCGGCGGGATCTCGACCGAGCCGTCCTTCATGCCCCGGTACGCCTGCGTCACGCCGTCCGCGTACGCGTCGAGGATCTGCTTCAGCTCGCCGTCCGCGGGCAGCGCCGCGTACTGCTGCTTCGCGACGCGGTGCAGCCCGACGGTGCGGAAGCCGATGTCGGTGTCGACGAGCGAGGGATCGGCGTCGCCGAGCATCTCCGCGACGCGGCCCTCGGAGACGCGCCGGAGCAGCTCGAGCTGGAGGTGGCGATCCTTCGCGATGAGGAACCCCTCGACGCGCATCGCGTCGGCGACCGTCGACGCGTACACGTGCGGGCGGCCGAACTTGTCGCGCACGACGTCGACCGGCGCGGAGAGGTTCTGCAGCGTGATGGTCTCGTCGACCGGGAGATCGGCGCGCTCGCCGAGGGGGCCGAGGGTCGACGGCGTCGCCGCGGGCGGCGAGGTCGTGGTGTCGCCCTCGCCGCCGCAGGCGGGGACTTGAGCGGAGAGGCCGAGGAGCAGCGGGAGCCAGGCGACGCGTCGCATGCGCGGACCCATAGCCCGAAGGCCGGCCGGGCTCTAGGCGGGCGGCGAGGCGTGCGCGCCGAGCATCGGGGGGCCGAGCGGGGTGAGGCGCGCGTCGACTCGCCAGGCGCGCTCCCAGTCGTCGAAGCTGATCGGCTGCCGGGAGAACACCGCGCGCGCGCCGTCGAGCGGCGCGAGCCGCCCCCGCGGCTTGCCCTCGAGGGCGCCCCGCGACGCGAGGTCGAAGACGACCGGCGCGCCCCACTCGCCGCCCGGCCACACGACGAGCCCCGCGTCGGTGAGATCGTACGGGCTGCCGCCGACGAGGGCGGAGAGCTGCTCGCGGACCAGCTCGACCCCCGCGAGCTTGTAGAGCCCCGTGAGCGCGTCGGAGAGCTGCGCGCGATCGTCGTCGTCGAGCGCGTCGAGGAGCGAGCGCGCGCCGAGCCCGACGAGCAGCCAGCCCGCCTGCTCCTCGAACCGCACGCCGAGGCGCGCGTCCGGCCGCGCCGCCAGCGAGAGCTCGATCGCGAGGCGGTTCGACGCCGCCGTCACGCGCGCGACCTCGACCGCTCCGGCGCGCCACGACGGCACGCGCCGCAAGAGGCCGCACAGCTCGCGCTCCACGAACACCGAGACCGCGTGCTCCACCTCGTGCAGGGCCTCCCGGTGCGCGTTCGCCGCGGACGAGCCGCGCGCGCGCGCCCTGCGCAGCCGCGAGAACAGCTTCGGCACCGTGCCGGAGTGGAACCCCGGCACGAGCAGCCCGCGCATCGTCTCGCCGTGGTGTCCGACGGCCGCCGGCTCGAGCTCACGCGGCCGGTTCTGCGCGTACAGGCGCCAGTTCTCCTTCAGCTCCCACACGAGGAACCCGAAGATCCCCGGGAGCAGGAAGACCGTGATCCCCCCGACGGTGTTCGCGACGACGGGCCCGAGCGGCATCAGCGGCGCGCGGAAGATCCCGAGCAGCGTCGGCGAGAACGGCAGGACGATCTTGTGTGAGACGGTGACGACCGGGAAATGCTTGATCGGGTTGACCTGCGGCTCGATGAGCAGGTTCACGTAGACGCGCACGAGGTAGGTCGCGAAGAACCACACGAACCCGAGCGCGCCCTTGCCGACGAGCGACAGCGTCGACTCGCCCTCGTGGAACGTCAGCCACTCGTCGACGGCGTACAGCGCGCGGTCCACGCGCTCGACGAGCGTCTTGAAGAGGTCGGCCACGAAGGACAGCAGCGCGGGCAGGAGGCGCCTCGTCAACAGGCGCATCACCCGCCCCGCGGCGTCCGACGCGGCCTCCTCGACGCGCTGACCGATCGAGGTCCCGAGCAGCGCCGCGAGCAGCAGGAACACGCCCACGGCGACGGCGACAGCCTCCCGTTGCTCGACGTGTCGGCGCGCGAGCAGGTAGACCGGCGCGCCGACCGCGAGCGGCTTGACGACGAGCGAGAAGGGACGGCTGCGCGTCACGGCGGTGACGACGCGCGAGCGGAGCACCGCCCGCGGGAGCTCTATCAACGCGGCGTGCAGCGCTCGCCCCGCGCCCCGGAGCGCCGTCATCGACGCCTGCCGCGCCCACGGCGCGTGCAAGAGGAGGTACACGTACAGCGAGACACCGACGAACGACGCCGGCTGCAGGAGGTGCACGCGCGTGTGCAGGAGGCGGCGCGCGAGCGGGCCCACGACGTGCTGCAGCCCCTCGAGCAGCGTGAAGGCCGCGAGCATCGGCAGCGCGACGTGCGCGGAGGCGAGGCGCCCGACGACCGTGCCGAACGCGACGCTGCTCACCTTCTGCAGGCCCCGCAGGTACACCTCCCCGGCGCGGTACACGCCGTCGAGGCGGCGGGAGAGGAGCCTGTCGAGGCGGAGCAGCGGGTCTCCGAGCAAGAGCTCCTTCGGGCCGCGGAGCCGCGGGAGCTTCAGGTTGTTGCGGCTGATGCCGTCGCGCAGCACCGACAGCCCGACGAAGCCTCGATCGAGGATCCTGTCGATGAGCTCGGCGACGAGCTTGTCCTCCGCGACGGCCTCCGGCACCGACCGCGGCGCGAGGCCGACGTCGTGCAGCGAGGTGCGGAGGGCGGGCCCGAGCTCCGCGCGCGCCGTCGCCTCGGCGGCGGAGATCGCCGCGTGAAACGCCGCCTCGAGCCGCTCGCGCGCGCCCGCGTCGACGCGCGCGCGGTGGCTGTCCGCGAAGGCGCGGCGCAGGTGCCGCACGGCCCGCACGATCGACACCGCCGGCAGCTCGCGCACGATCGGGCGCGAGAACAGCGAGGTGACGGCGGTGACGACGTCGACCGTCTTGCGCCGGCGCTCGCGGTCGACGCACGCCTTCATCAGATCGTGGAGGATGCGCGCCTCGACGGGGAAGGGCAGGGACGCCCTGGCCGCGACGTCGACGAGCGGCGAGATCGCCTCGTCGAGCGCGGGCGAGGAGAGGCACGGATCCGCGGGCTCGACGCCGCCGTGGGCGAGCGCGGCGCGGAGGCGGGCCGCGAGGCGCGCGATGTCCTCGTCCGGCGGGGCGCCCGCGCGGGCGCGGGAGATCGCGGCGCGCGCGTCGTTGCCGCGCTCACGCTCGCGGTCGGCGTCGCGGAGCCACCGCTCGGCCTCGGCGGCGGTGGGCGCGCCGCGGTGGAGCACGCCGCTCGCGCGCGGCGGAGGGGGGCGCGAGGAGGCGCGCCTGGGCGGGCCGGCGTCCGGCGAGAGCGCGTCGAGATCGAGGTCGAGCGCGAGCGTCCGCTCGACGCGCGCGCGATCCCTCAGCGCGGGGAAGAGGGCCGCCAGGCCGGACGGATCGAAGCGGGAGAGCTCGAGCCAGGTCGCCGCGAACTCGACGTAGATCGAGGCGTCGTCGGCGCCCTCGCGCAGCCGCTCCTCGCCGCGCAAGACGGCGCGGACCTCGTCGAATTCGGTCTGCCCGAGCGCGTCCACGCGGGCGCTGACGACGTCGGGCCCGAGCGCGCCCTCGTCGGCGCGCGCCGCGAGCGCGAGGTGCACCGACGCGTGGAAAGCCTCCCGCGCGAGCGCGGCCTCCGCCTCGTCGCCGGCCCCGTCGGGGCGCGACAGCAGCACCACGCGCGCCGGCAGCGTCGATGGGTCCACGCCGAGCTCGCGCGCCGGGACCAGCGAGAGCAGCCGCTCGCGGTCGACCACCCAGGACGATCGGTGCGGCACCGGGCGCCCGAGGCCGAAGATCTGGAGCTCCGACTTGATCACGCGACGGACGAGCCGCGGATCGAGGACCAAGCGCATCGCGGCGGATGCTAGCAGCGGGGCTCCCCGCGCGCGGTGCTCGATCTTTCGCCGCCGCGCGGAGATCCTCCAGCGCGTGACCGCCACCAAGCGCCTGCACCTCGTCGAGCCGCACCCCCTCGAGTTCGACGCGGAGATCATCGCCGTCTCGGCGCACGCGGGCTCGCCGTCCGTGGTGCTCGACCAGACGTCCTTCTACGCGGAGGGCGGCGGTCAGCTCGGCGATCGGGGCGCGCTCGTCGTCGCCGGCGCGTCGCTCGCGGTCGTCGACGTGCAGCTCGACGACGAGGGTCGCGTGCACCACGTGCTCGACGCGGCCCTGCCCGCCACGGTGGTCGCCGGGGCGAGGGCGCGAGGGGCCGTCGAGCGCGCGCGGCGTCGCGACCATCGATCGCAGCACAGCGGGCAGCACGTCCTCAGCGCGGCGCTCGCGTCCGAGTGCGGCGCGGCGACGGTGTCGTCGCGGCTCGGCGCCGCCGAGTCGACGATCGATCTCGCGATCGAGCTCTCGCCCGACGCGGTGGCGCGCGCCGTCGCGCTGGCGAACGAGATCGTGCTCGAGGATCGCGAGATCCGCGTGCTGTTCCCCACCTCGGAGGAGCTGCCGGTGCTCGGGTTGCGCCGCGACCCCAAGGTCGCGACGGGCGTTCGCGTGATCGACGTCGACGGCTTCGACCGCTCGCCGTGCGGCGGCACCCACTGCGCGCGCACGGGCGAGATCGGCCCCGTCGTGGTCACGTCGAGCGCGCGGTACAAGGGGGGCACCCGGATCGTCTTCCTCGCGGGGCGGCGCGCGCTCGACGAGCAGGTGGCCACGCGCGCGACGCTGTCCGCGCTCGCCCGCGAGTTCTCGTGCGGGCTCGGCGACGTGCCGGCCGCGGTGGCGGCGCTGCGTCGCGAGCGAGACGATCGCGCGGTCGCGCTCGCGTCGACGCGCGCCGAGCTAGGTCGGTCGGCCGCGCGCGCGGCGCTCTCGGCGCTCGGGGCGGGGCGCCCGGCGGTCGCGTATGTCGTGCTCGACGGTGACGACACGGCGGCGCTGCGGGTGGCCGCGGCCGAGCTGGCGCGCGCGCCGGGGGTAGTCGGGCTCGCGCTCGGTCGCGCGAGGTCGGGGGAGCTCGCGCTCGTGGTCGAGCGAGGCGCGGTCACGGCGCTCGACGCGGGCGCGTGGCTGAGAGCGTTCACGAGCGCGCGCGGCGGTCGCGGCGGCGGTCGAGCCGAGCGGGCGGAGGGGAGGCTGGGCGCCGACGTCCCGCCCGAGGAGGTCGCCGACGCGCTGTCGAGCCGCGTGGAGGGCGCGCCGTCGGCGTGAGGAGCGGGGCCCGCGCGCTCGTCGAAGAATTGGGTGACGGACGTCAATGCAACGTGTTTCACTTCGTGCATGACCCACCGCCACCTGACCTCCTTCCTCTCCCTCTCTGCCTTGCTCGGGCTCGTCACCGTCGTCGCGTGCGGCGGAGGAGGCGACGACGCGGCGAGCACGCCCGCCGCGAGCGGCGGCAGCGGGACGACCGCGGGCGCGGGCGGGTCGACGAGCGCCGGTGCGGGCGGGACGACGAGCGCTGGTGCGGGCGGGACGACGAGCGCGGGCGCGGGCGGGACGACGAGCGCGGGCGCGGGCGGGACGACGAGCGCGGGCGCGGGCGGGACGACGAGCGCGGGCGCGGGCGGGACGACGAGCGCGGGCGCGGGCGGGACGACGAGCGC
>JADLFU010000034.1 GCA_020849655.1 Polyangiaceae bacterium
CGCGCCGCCTGTGCCTGCGGTCGCGCCGCCCGCGCCTGCGGTCGCGCCGCCCGTGCCTGCGGTCGCGCCGCCCGTGCCCGCGCTCGCGCCGCTCGCGCCTGCGCTCGCGCCGCCCGCGCCAGCCTTCCCACCCGCGCCCCCGGCGCCACCGCCGGCCTTGCCCGCTGCGCCCGCCGTGCCCGCGCCGCCGCCCTTGCCCGCTGCGCCCGCCGTGCCCGCGCCGCCGCCCTTGCCCGCTGCGCCCGCCGTGCCCGCGCTGCCGCCCTTGCCAGCGGTCGCGCCGCCGTTGCCAGCCTTGCCGGCGGCGGCCGCCCCGGCCTTGCCTCCGGCGCCCGCCGATCCTCCTCCGGCGCCGCTCGAGCCGGCCGGCGAGCCCGGCAGCGCGTCGGCGCCGTCGTCGCTCCCGCCGCACGCCGCGACCGCCACCGCCACGAGCGCGCTCATTCCCCACGCCGCAAAAGCCCTGGATTTCATGTGGTTCTCCTCGCGCAGGGTGGTGGCCCGCGCGCCCTCGCGCGCCCCTCACGCCCGCATTAGGTGCACCAACATACGCGCCCGGAGCACGCGAGGAAGGAAAACCAGCCGGCGCGATCTGGGAGGTGGGGACGGCATCGGCTACAGTGCGCCGGGCGGATGTCCTCGCGGCATGCCCAGGCGCTGATCGTGGATCTCGAGGCACCCCCTGGCCGGCCAGCCCCCTGTCGCGTCGGCTGGCGGGCGGCCTGCCCGCGGGCAGCGGAGGGAGCGATCGCGTGCGCCTGCTGACCGCTCTGCACCGCGCTGCGGGCGTCACGGCCGCGTCCGGGGTGTTCGCGGTGTCGTTCGTCGGCGCCGTGATCGCGCACGGGGATCTGCCTGTCACGCGACGCGCGGTCGCGGGCGTCGTCACGCGCGCGCTCTCGACCACCTTCGTCGGCACGCTCGTCGTGCGGTCGGTCGATCACCTCGGCTTCGACGCGATCGACGTCGGCGAGGCCGAGATGTTCGACGCGAGCGGGCGCAGGGTCGTGCGGGCGACGGGCGTCCACGTCCGCGTCCGGGCCGCGGAGGTGCTCCGTACGCTGCTGCTCGCCCCGTCCTCCGTGCGCGTGCGCGTCGACGCCGTCGAGGCGGACGACGTCGAGGTGCTCGTCGAGGCCGGGCCCTCCGGCGTGCCGCGCGTCGCGGAGGCCTTCCAGCCGAGGCCCAAGCCGCCGCCGAAGAAGCCACCGATCCCGAAGCCACCCACGCCGTACGCGGTCGAGCTGCCCAGGTTGTTCGTGTCGAGGGCGCGCGCGGTGGGCGCCGTGGTGCCGGGCCTGGACCTCGACGTCGCCGGATCGCGCGTGGCCGCGAGCCTGTCGGTCACCTCGGCCGCCGGCGTCACGCTGGAGGTCGAGCGGTTCGGCGTCGTCGCGAAGGCGCTCTCGCCGCTCGATCCTCGGGGGACCGTCGACTACCACCTGCGCGTGCCAGCCTCCGCCGGCGCGCAGCCGCGGATGTGGGCGGGCTTCGTCGGGCGCATCGGAGCCGCGCCGGTGAACCTCCGGTTCGATCTCGCGGGGCGCGAGCTCGACGCGTCGCTCGAGACGGCCCGCGTGACGCCCGAGGAGCTCCGCTCGCTCGTGCCGTCGGCGCCGCTCGTCGAGCCCTTCTCGCTCCGCGCCCGCGCGAAGGGGCCCCTGCACGATCTCGCGATCGACGCGCGCGCCGTCTCGGGGCCGGGGGAGGTGCGGGCGGCGGGGCGCCTGTCGACCGAGGGCGCGCTGCGCGTCCGGGCCGACCTGTCGGTGCGCGACCTCGATCCGCGCGCGTTCTCCGCGAGCGCGCCGCCGATGAGCGTGGGCGGGGACGCGAGCGTGGTCGTGACGGTCGACGCGTCCGGCGCGCGCGTGGACGTCGACGCGCTGTCCTTCCCTTTCACGGTGCGCGACCAGGTGGTGCCGTCCGCGCGCGCCGTGGCGACGTGGGAGAAGGGCGGCGTCACGGGGCGCGCCACGATCCACGAGCCCGGCGCGTCGATCGAGGCGCGCTACACGGTCGACCCGAGGGGCGGCGTCGCGACCGTGGAGGCCGACGTCGCGGTCACGAGCCTCGCGACGCTCCCGAGGTTCCGCGGCGCCGCCGAGGGGGCGCTCACCGGGAAGGTGACCGGCCGCGTCGATCGAGCCGGGTTCGAGGCCCACGTCGCGGCGGATCTGCGCGGCGTCGGCAAGGGGACCACCAAGGTACGGTACGGGACGCTCCGCGGTCGCGTCGCGGGCACAATCGACAAACCTTACATGGACGCCACGCTGGACGGCGGCGCGGTGACGCTCGGAGGGTTCCCGATCGAGCGCGCGCGCGTGCGCCTCGTCGGCGCGCCGGCCGCGCCTCACGCCCAGGTCGAGCTCATCGATCCGCGCTGGACCGAGCTGACGCTCGACGGCGATCTGCGCGCACAGGGCGGGGTGAAGGTGTCGAACCTGAAGGCGACGTTCGCGCGCGGGGGCGTGCGCAGCGGGGTCACCATCGCGGCCGTCGAGGCGTCCGCGGCCCGCGTCGCCGTGCGCGGCGTGAAGCTCGACGGCGAGGCGGGGAACGCCGAGGGCGACGTCGCGGTCGCGGCCGGGGGCGTCTCGGGATCGCTCCGCGGCACGATCGATCTCGCGCGGCTCGCGCGCGTCGTGCCGAACCTCGGGGTCTCCGGCGGCAAGGCGACGTTCGAGGCCTCCCTCTCCGGCGAGGGCGAGCAGCGCCGCGGCGACGCTCGCGTCCAGGTCGAGGGGCTCGAGGCGCTGCTCGTCCCGTTCAAGCTCGGCGGCGACGTGACGGCGTCGCTGCGCGGAACGGATGCGTCCGTGGGAGTCACCGCGTCGCTCGCCGGCGGCGCGTCCGGGGCGCTCGTCTCGCTCGACGCGAAGGCCCACGCGACGCTCGCTGGGTCGTTGCTCGCGGACAAGACCTACCTGGACGCGCCGGTGGAGGCGAGCGTCGAGCAGCTGCGCGTCGACGTCGCCCGCGCGCTCGCCGATCCGGTGGTCGATGGCCTGCTCTCCAAGCTGGCGCTCCGGCCGCGCGCGACGGGCGAGATCGTCCTGCGCGGCAAGGCGTCGCGAGCGCGGCAGGGCGCGGCGCCCGAGCTCGACGTGACCGTGTCGACCCGCGATCTCGACGTCGCGGTCGAGCGGCCTGACGGCGCGAAGGTGGGCGAGTGGCGCGGCTACGGCCTCGACGTCGCAGTGGCGTCGCGCGCGCAGGCGGGCTCGGCGGACCAGCGCGAGCTCGCGGTCACCGCGCGCTTGCACGACGAGCGAGGGCTCCTGTCGCTCTTCGCGCGCACCGAGCTGCCGTGGGCGCGCACCCTCTCCGACGTGCGCGCGGCGACCGGCACGGAGTCACCCGCGCGCGCGGCCGCGAGGCAGCGCCTGCTCGCGCTCCCGATCGCCGGCCGCGTCGGGCTCGATGAGCGCCCGCTCGACACGTGGCCCGCCCTGCTCCGCGCGCGCAACCTCCGCGGGACGCTGTCGGCGAGCGCCGTGTTCGGAGGCACCGTGGGCGAGCCGACGGGCGGGGTCTCCGCGCAGGCGCGGGGGCTCGAGGTGCAGGTCCCGGGGCTCACGCCGTGGCCCGTCGACGCGTCGTTCGCCGCGCGCTTCGACGGCAAGGAGACGTCCGCGTGGATCGACGTGCAGCACGACGGCGCGCGCGTGCTCGCGGCGCAGGCGTCCTCGAACTTCCACGTCGTCGACGCGCTGCTCGGGCGAGGGGGCAACGACGCGTGGACGCTCTCCACGCGCGTGCAGGCGTCGCGGCTCCAGCTCGGCGCGGTGCCGACGCTCGCCGCCGCGGGCATCGACGGCGTCCGCACTGGCTCCGTGAGCGCGAAGGGCGTGCACGGCGCCCCGGAGATCGAGGTCGATCTCGAGCTGACGGACGGGCACGTGGCGAGCGCCGGCATCGAGCGCGCGCGGCTCGCCGGGCGGCTCTCCGGGGGCGCGAGCGTCATCTCGCTCACGCTCGACCAGACGCGCGCCGGCGGCGCCGCGCAGGACGGTCGCGCGCAGCTCACCGCGTTCCCGTCGCTGTGGTTCCACAAGGGGATCGTGCCGAGGTTCGATCTCGACAAACCCCAGACCGTGTCGGTGGCGTTTCGCTCGTTCGACATCGAGCCCGCGGCCGCGTTCACGGCGCCGGTGCTCGCCGATCTGCGCGGAAGGCTCGACGGCGCGCTCACGCTCACGGTGACCGACAGGCCCCAGCCTGGCGCCGCGCGCACGCGCCTCTGGGGCGGCCTCGCGCTCTCCGACGGCGTCGTGCTCGTGCCGCAGATCGGCCAGACGTTCACCGACGGGAAGCTCTCGCTGACGACCAAGGAAGAAGGCAACAAGACACACATCAACCTCGAGGGCCTCTCCTTCGCCGCGACGAGCGGCAGGGTCGTGGGGAGCGGCGAGTTCGACCTCGAGGCGGAGGGCATCGCGGGGCTCGTCCTCGGCCGCGACGACGTCAAGCCGGCCGCGGTCACGGGCAGGCTCGTCGCCGACGTGCCCTCGACGGCGAAGATCCCGGTGACGTTCGAGGGCGTGCCGCTCGGCGAGGCGTACGGCTCCGCGCGCGTCTCGGTGCGCGCCGAGCGCGGCCGGGTCGAGTCCGGCGTCGCCCTCCCCGATCTCGTCTTCGAGCTGCCGGAGACGGAGGCGCACGGCATCCAGCCGCTCGCCGAGGATCCGGAGGTCGGGGTCGTCGACAGGCGCTACCGCGAGGTGAAGCGCCGGCGCGCCGAGGCCACCACCGAGATCGAGGTGAAGATCGGCCTCGGCATGACGCTCGACGAGCTCGCCGCCGGCCAGACGGTCGGCAGCGGCCGCGTGGTCGTGCGTCGCGGCGGGCTCGACGTCTCGCTCGCGGGCGCCCCGGTGCTCACCATCACGGACGCGGTGCGCTTGAACGGCACCGTCGAGACGCTCTCGGGGCGCGTCATCGCGCTCGGCAAGCCCTTCACCGTCGACCGCGGCTTCGTGCGGTTCGACGGCGAGGAGTTCAACAATCCATACCTAGGGCTGCGGGCGAACTGGAGCGCGCCGGACGGCACGCGCGTCGCGGCGGACGTCGACGGCTACCTGAAGGATCCGCGCCTGCGGTTCCGCAGCGATCCGCCGCGCTCGGAGGGTGAGATCTTCGGCCTGTTGCTGTTCGGGCGCACGACGTCGGCGGCGGGCGTCACGCAGACCGGCGATCAGAGCCTGGCGGTGGGCACCGGCGTCGCGTCGAACGTGCTGAACTCGCTGCTCGATCCCGTCGAGGTGTTCGGCCGCAAGATCGAGACGCGGGTCGACAACACCGCGACGCGCGGCACGGCGATCGGCGTCGCGACCGAGATCCGGCCGCGGCTCTGGGCGCAGGTCGACGTCTCGACCGCGCAGCAGCGAGAGCGCCAGAACGCCGACGTCTCCGCGCTCACGCTCGACTGGAGGTTCTTGCCGAACTGGGCGCTCCGCACCACCGTCGGCGACCGCGGCTCGAGCCAGCTCGAGCTGCTCTGGCAATACCGCTACTGACGCCTCGGCGTCACGTCAGCATGCCGCCGTTGATGCGCAGGACCGCGCCCGTGACGTAGGCGGCCTCGTCCGACGCGAGGAACGCGATCGGCGCGGCGATCTCGCGCGCCGTCGCGGTGCGCCCGAGCGGCACCGCGCCGAGCATCGCGTCCTTCACGGGCTGCGGCAGATCGCGGGTCATGTCGGTGTCGACGAAGCCCGGCGTCACCGCGTTGACGGTGACGTTGCGCTTCGCGTACTCGCGCGCGAGCGCCTTCGCCGCGCCGAGGAGCGCGGCCTTCGACGCGGCGTACGCGGTCTGGCCGGCGTTCCCCATCTCGCCGACGACGCTGGAGACGAAGATGATCCGGCCGCGCCGCGCCTTCATCATCGGGCGCAGCGCCGCGCGCGCACACGCGAGGGCGCCCCGGACGTTGACCGCGAGCGTCTCGTCCAGGGCCTCGTCCTTCATCTGCACCCACAGGCCGTCGCGCGCGATGCCCGCGTTCGCGACGAGGACGTCGAGGCGCCCGAGGCGCTTCGCCACCTCGGCGATGAGCCCCTCGCTCGCGGTCGTGTCCCGCACGTCGAGCTGCGCGGCCTCCGCCGTGCCGCCGCGCGCTCGCACGCCCGCCACGACCGCCTCGGCCTCTCCCGCGGCGACCGAGTACGTGAACACGACGTGCGCGCCCTGCTCGGCGAGCGCCTCGACGGTCGCCCGCCCGATGCCGCGAGAGCCGCCGGTCACGAGCGCCACCTTCGATGTGAGATCGAACATGCGCGCCGCCTACCACGGCGCCCGCGAGGAGCAGGCTCAGAACTGGCCGAACACGCCGAGGCTGCCCGCGCCGAGGTACGGGCGGACGAAGCGCGCCTCCTCCGTCTTCGCGGGCGCGCTCGCCTTCGGCTTCTTGCTCAGGCCCCAGACGCCGACGCCGGCGCCGATGATGGCGACGCCGAACGAGATCGTCGACAGCGTCGCCTGGCTCTTGCCGCTGTCGATGTCCGCGTGCGCAGCCGGCGGGCAGCGGTTGTCGACGCACTGATCCTTCGCGGCGCTCGCCCTCGACTTCGCGCCAAGGCCGGTGATCGTGCCGACCAGCAGGCCCACGCCCGCGACGCCGAAGCCTGCGTACGTCGGCAGCTTCCACGACGTGTCAGGAGGCGGCGGCGGAGGGGGCGGCGGCTCGGGCTCCGGCGCGGCCTTCTTCGGCGGGGGCGGCGTGAAATCGAACGAGACCTCGGCGGTCTTGCCGTCCTCGAGCTCCACGTCCGAGCTCTTCGTCTCCTTGCCCGCCGTCGCCGAGACCGAGTGCTTGCCCGGGTTGCGGCGCACCTTGCCGTAGTCGCCGACCACGCGCTCGTCGACGCGCACCTCGACCTTGTCGCCGGGCCTCACGCCCTTCAGCTTCACCGTCAGCGTCGGGATGCGCTTGTCGAGCTCGTCGGAGATGCGCTGCGCCTCGGCGCGCGCCGTCGCGAAGGGCTCCGGCTCCTTCGGCCTCGGGACGCTCTTCGCGACCTCGTCGGCCGCCTCGCGCGCCTCGACGAGCTTGCCCATCAGGAGCGCCGCCTTCGCCACCTCGAGGCCGGTCGTCGGCACCCCCATCAGCGCGTGCGCCTTCTTGAACGCCTCGAGCGAGTCAGGGAGCTTCTTCTCCTCGCGCAGCTCGCGGCCCTCGGCCATCAGGTTGCGCGCCTCCTTCTTCTGCTCCTCGGTCGGATCGGCGAACGACAGCGACGACAACAGCGCGATCGACAGCATCGCGCGCGTGAGCAGGCGGTAAGAACCCATCATCGACCTTCTTCTTCTTCTTGGGTGGGGCTGCCGTGGGCGCCGCGTGCGTCGCGGCAGGGGCAGCGGCGACCGGGGACGCCTTCGTGGTGGCGGGCGCGGCAGGCGCTGCGGGGGCGGAGGGGGGGGGAGGGGCGGCGGGCGGGGGGGCCGCCGGCGTCGTCGCGGGCGGAGCGGCCGTCGCGGCCTGGGCGGTCGTCGCGCTCGGCGCTGCCGGCGCCGTGACGGGCGCGCTGCTCTGGGCGGGCGCGGCGGCGGACGGCGGCGGGGGCGCGGCGGCGACGGACGCGGTCGCCTCGCGCGGGGAAGACAAGAGGACCGTGAGCGCAAATCCCCACACGCCGAGCGTCAGCGCCGTCGCCGCCGCGCCGACCACGTAGTGCACGGGCCGCATGCCCGACACCGAGGGGTCGACGTACGGCGCGTCGGGGACCTCGGCGCGCGCCGACGCGGGCGCGACGGCCGCGGCGATGGCCGCAGGCGGCGGCGCGAACATCTGCTGTGGAGCCACGGCCTGCGGGGTCATGGCGGCGAGCGGCATCGTCATGCCGAGGCCCGGGCGAGACGGCGACGGGGCGCGCGGCGGCGGCAGCGGCCCCGGCGAGGCGGGCGCAGGCGTCCCCGGCGCGCTCCACGCGACGGCCGCCGAGGGCCGAGAGGGCGTGTTGACGGCCAGGTTGCGCGCGCGACCTGCGTTCACTGACGCGAGCGCCTCCGCGACGTCTCGCCGTCGCGCGTCCGCGCGATCGCCGAGGAATTGCGTCATCACCTTGGAGACGTCCGCGGTGGACGCCGGGCGCAGCGCCTCGAGCGCCTTGCTCATGTCCTCGGCGCTGCCGAACCGCCGCGCGGGATCATGTGACAGCGCGCGCATCACGGCGTCGGACACCGGCTTCGGCACCCACGGAGGCAGGGCGCGCGGCGGCTGGCCCGCGGTGATCATGTGCAGCGTCGCCAGCTGGTTGTCACCGTCGTAGGGCAGGCAGCCGGCGAGCATCTGGTACATCACCGTGCCGACCGCCCACACGTCCGACCGGCCGTCGATCGCGCGCCCCATCGCCTGCTCGGGCGACGCGTACTGGATCTTGCCCTTCACGAGGCCGGCGCTCGTCTCGGCCGTCATGCGCTGCGCGGCCTTCGCGACGCCGAAGTCGATGATCTTGGTGACGCCGTTGACGCCGATGAGGATGTTCTGCGGCGAGACGTCGCGGTGCACGACGCCGAGCGGGCGGCCCTGGTCGTCGGCGAGCATGTGCGCCGCGTGGAGCCCCGCGCAGGCGTCGGCGGCGATGCGCAGCAACAGCGGCACGGGGAACCGCTGCCCCGCGCGGATCAGCGCGTTGTACAGCTTCGCCAGCGAGTCGCCCTCGACCCACTCCATCACGAGGAAGGTGGTGTCCTCCTCCTCGCCGACGTCGAGGATCTCGGCGACGTTCGGGTGGCGGATGCGCGCGGCGATGCGCGCCTCGTCGAGGAACATCGACTGAAAGTCGGCGTCGTCCGCGTACTGCGGGAGCACCGTCTTCACGGCGACGAGCTTCTCGAAGCCGTGCTTGCCCACCAGCCGCGCGACCCACACCGTCGCCATCCCGCCCTGGGCGAGCGGGTACAGCAGCTCGTACCGGTCGAACCGGAAGCCGGGGACCAGGTGGCTCTGGGAGGAGGGAGGGATGATCAAGGCGCGGTCTCGGTCACGGATCGGCGCAGCACCGGAAGCCGATGCGATCGCTCTTGGTGTCGCGGGTCTTCGTGTTGTTGGCGACGTCGCACGCCATGTCGGCCTCCACGGCGCTGCCCCACGACCCGCCGCGCGCGAGGCAGATGTCGGTCGCGCCGGTCTGCCCCGTGCACGCGTCCTCCCACTCGGCCACGTTGCCGCTCATGTCGTAGAGGCCGCCGAAGCCGCCCTGGCAGCTGTCCTTGCTCTTGACGACGACCGAGCCCGACACGCCGGGGCCCTGGCACGAGGAGGCGTTGAAGCTGTTGCCATACGGGAACTTGAAGGTCGCGGGGCCCTGGCAGGCGAACATCCACTGATCGAGGCTGGGGTCGGACGCGCCCGCGAACGTCCCGCTCTGGCCGTTGAACCCGCCGCAGAGGCGCTTGCCCGCCCACTTGCAGTAGGCCGCGGCGTCGCAGAAGTCGACGTTCACGACGGGCTTCGCGTCGTCCGGGCCCGCGGAGCCGAACTCGGAGTTGAACGCGCAGTACGAGGCCTGCCCGGTCGTGCTCGGGTTGGACGCGAGGAACGCGTTGTACTGGGCGTTGGTGACCTCGGTCGCGTCGACCCAGACCTTCAGCGGCGTGCCGAGGGGGATGGGGGTGGGGCCTCGGTTCACACACGCGTTGTTCTCGCACGCGGCCTGCGGGACCTCGCACGGCACCGTGTCGTAGGCGGTCTGGTCGGCGTTGCAGGTGCCGAGCGCGTTGCCCACGCACTTCTTGTCGTTCGCGGGGCAGGCCGGGGGCTTGCAGAGGCCGCCCACGCACAGCGCCGCGCTCGCGCACGTGTCCTTCACCTGGAACCCGGTGCGCCCGGGGTTGCACTCCTCGACGACCTTGCCGTTGCAGCGGGTCTCGCCGATCTGGCACACGGGCTTGCCGCACTGGCCGGCGTAGACGCCGACGAGGCAGAGCTCGTTGCTGCCGCACTGCTCGAGCAGCGACGATGACTGACCGTCCGAGCTGCACTTCTTCAGCGTGAGGCCGTCGCACGTCAGGCCGTTGGGCAGGCACTTCGCGCAGCCGGACGGCGCGTCGGGGTAGCAGATCTCGGTCGCCGCGCACGGAGACCCCGTCGGCTGAGGCGTGCCGCTCGGGTCCGTGGTGTAGAGCTGCTGGCCCTGGCAAGACTTGGCGCCGACCTGGTTCAGGTTGCACTTGCCGGTGCTCGTGTTGCAGGTGCCGTTGGGGCAGTTGGCGATGGCGACGTAGCCCTGCCCGTCGGCGGTGCACACCCGGAGCTGGTTGTTGACGCACGAGAACGCGCCCGGCACGCACCCGCACACGTTGGGTTTGCCAGGATCGCCGCACCCGAGCGGCGCCATGCAGTCGCCGCAGGTGAGCGTCTTGCCGCAGCCGTCGTTGGCCGTGCCGCAGAACGCGCCGACCTGCTCGCAGGTCTTCGGGACGCAGGGCGCGCCGCCCGCGCCCGCCGAGCCGCCCTTGCCGCCTGCGCCCCCGGCTCCAGCGCCGGACGCGCCGCCGGAGCCACCGGCGCCGCCGCCGCTCGCGCCCCCAGTCCCCGCCGCTCCCCCCGTGCCCGCCTTGCCTGCGCCGCCGGTGCCCCCGGTGCCTCCGGTGCCGGCCACACCGCCGGTGCCCGCCTTGCCGCCCGCGCCGCCCGCGCCGCCCGTGCCGGATGCGCCCGCCTTGCCTGCGCTCCCCGCGCCGCCGGCGCCCGCCTTGGCCGCCGCGCCGCCCGCGCCCGCCTTGCCCGCGGCGCCCGCGCTCGCGCCCGCTGCGCCGGCCGATCCCGCGGTGGCCGAGCCGGCCTGGCCGCAGTCCTTGACGCAGCCGTCTACCTTCTCGAGATCGCTCAGGCCGACCAGGTTCGCGCAGCCGAGCGCGGTGAAAGCGGGGAGCAGGAAGGAGAGCACGCTTCGACGCATGGGCCCGGCGAGCTTACCCCGGATTCGCGCGAGGTGGGGGGGACGAACGACGCGGCGTCGCCTCTTTTCACGCGATCGGGGCCGGGCTAGCGGAGCGCCGTCATGCAGGCCCGCCGCGTGGAATTCTACAGGCACGATCTCGGAGAGCTCGAGCTCGCGTCGCTGCGCGAGACGCTCTCCACGCCGTTCTTGACGCTCGGCCCGCGCGTCGCCTCGTTCGAGCAGCGCCTCGCCGCGGAGCTCGGCGCGCCGCACGTCGTCGGCGTCTCGAGCTGCACGGTGGGCCTCCAGCTCGCGCTCACGGCGCTCGGCGTCTCGGCCGGCGACGAGGTCGTGACGACCCCGATGACGTTCCTGTCGACGCCCAACGCCGCGCTGTACGTCGGCGCGACGCCGGTGTTCGCCGACGTCGACGCGCGCACGGGCCTGATCGATCCGGACGACGTCGCGCGCAAGATCACGCCGCGCACGCGGGCCATCCTCGCGGTGCACCTGTACGGTCAGATGGCCGATGTCCGCGCGCTCCGCGCGCTCGCCGACCGCCACGGCCTCGCGCTCGTCGAGGACGCCGCGCACGGGTTCGAGTGCGAGCGCGACGGCGCGCGGCCGGGCTCGATCGGCGACGCCGCCGTGTTCAGCTTCTACGCGACCAAGACGATCACGAGCGGGGACGGCGGCGCCATCGCGGTGCGCGACGACGGCGTCGCGGCGAGGCTGCGGCGCCTGCGCAACCACGGCGTCAACAAGGACGCGGTGTCGCGCTACGGCGGCACCTTCTCCCACTTCGACATGGTCGAGCTCGGTGTGAAGGGCGCGATGACGGACGTGGAGGCGGCGCTCCTCTTGCCGCAGCTCGAGCGCGCCCGCGCCCGCCGCGACGCGCGCCACGCCCTCGCGGACCGCTACGTGGCGGCGCTGCGTGACGTGCCGGGCGTCGAGACGATGGAGCGCGTCGGCACGAGCACGCACCACCTGTTCCCCGTCCTCGTGCCGTCGGCGCGCCGCGAGGAGGTGCTGCTGCGGCTCTCCTCGGCGGGCGTCGGGTGCGCGGTCAACTACCGCGCGGTGCACACGCACACCTATTACCGCGAGAGGTTCGGGCTGCCCGACGAGGCGCTGCCGCGCGCGCTCCTGATCGGACAGCGCACGATCTCGCTGCCGCTCTGGCCGGGCCTCCCCGACGAGGACGTCGACCACGTCGTCGCGTGCCTGAGGCAGGCGCTCGCGTGACCCCGCGCTACTCGGTCGTCATCCCCGTCTTCAACGAGGAGGGGAACGTGCGCGCGCTCGCCGACCGCGTGACGAAGGTGATGGCCGAGGTCGGGGCGCCGTACGAGCTCGTGTTCGTCGACGACGGCAGCCGCGACGCGACGCCCGCGCTCCTGCGCGCGGCCATCCGTGAGCACCCGGAGGTGCGCGTCGTGCGCTTCACCCGCAACTACGGCCAGGAGGCCGCGGTGCAGGCCGGATACCTGCACGCGCGCGGGCAGTGGATCCTGCAGATGGACGGCGATCTGCAGAACCCGCCCGAGGACATCCCGAAGCTCCTCGCGCACGAGGGCCCCGACCTCGACATCGTCTACGGCGTCCGGAAGAACCGGAGGGATCCGCTGTTTCGCAGGCTCGCGTCCGAGTCGATGCGCTTCGTGATGCGCCGGATGCTGTCGATCGAGCTGCCCGAGGACATCTCGACGTTCCGCCTGATGCGCGCGTCGACGGCGAAGCTGCTGGCCGAGCTGCCGGAGCGGAACAAATTTCTCTCCGCGCTCGCCTGCTGGGTGGGCGCGCGGTACACGACCGTCGACGTCGGGCACGCCGCGCGGGCCGCCGGGTCGACGAAGTACAACTTCACGAAGCTCCTGAACCACACGTTCGATCTGGTGGTCGGGTTCTCGTCGAAGCCGCTGCGCTACGTGGGCACGATGGGGGTGCTCGTCGCGGCGGCGGGCCTCGCGGTCGCGGTGCGGGCCGTGGTCTACAAGCTCCTGTGGGGCACGTCGATGAGCGGCTGGGCCTCGCTCATCGCGACGGTGTCGGTGCTCGGCGGCATGCAGCTCGTCGCGCTCTCGCTCATCGGCGAGTACGTCGCGCGCATCTACGTGCAGGCGCAGGCGCGGCCGCAGTTTCTCGTCGCGGAGGTGCTCGATCGCGACAGCCTCGAGGTAGAAGCCCCGCCGCCATGACACGCGTCGCCATCGTCGGCTGTGGGTTCCCCCAGGTGGGGTTGCTGAAGGCCGCGCGCGCGCTCGGCCTGCACGTCATCGGGCTCGACAAGAACCTGGAGGCCGTCGGCGCGCCGCTGGCCTCGGAGCTGCTCGAGGTCTCGACGGGCGACGCCGACGCCGTTGCCGAGGCCGTCCGCGCGACGGGCGCCCGGGCGATCGCGACGACGGGCTCGGAGCTCGCGCTGACGACGACGACCGCGGTCGCGGCGCGGCTCGGGCTGCCGTTCTACGCGACGCCCGAGGTCGTGCACCGCTGCCAGGCGAAGGACGCGATGCGCGCCGCGTACGAGGCCGCGGGCCTGCCGGTGCCGAGGTTCGCCGCGGCGTCCACGCTCGCACGGGCCGAGCGCTTCGTCGCCGAGGTCGGGCTGCCGGTCGTCGTCAAGCCCGCGCGCGGCTGGGGCCAGCGCGGCGTCTCGCGCGTCGAGCGGGCCGACCTCTTGCCGCGCGCGTTCGCCGAGGCCGCGGCGATCAGCCACGGCGGGGCGGGGGTCGTCCTCGAGGAGGTGATCGTCGGGCGCGAGGTCTCCGTGAACGGCTGGGTCACCGACGGCGCGCTCGAGGTCTTCTCCGTCACCGATCGCGAGGTGTTCGCCGGCGACAGGCCGCTCGGCGTGATGCGCAGCGAGGTGTGCCCGAGCGAGCGCACCGACGACGAGGTGGCGCGGGCGATCGACGCCGCGACCCGCGCGCAGCGGGCGCTCGGGCTCACGCGCGGGCCCTGCTACACGCAGGTGTGCGTCACGTCGAACGGCGCGGTCGTGTTCGAGACGGCCGCGCGCTGCGGAGGCGGCTTCGACGCGGACGTCACGCGCCTGGTCTCCGGCGTCGATCTGTACCGGCGCACGCTGGGCGTCGCGCTCGGCGACGCGGCGCTCGAGCGCGAGGGGGCGGCGCACGAGCGCCACGCGGCCGCGCTCGTGAGGTTCCTCGCGCCCCCCGAGGGCGTCGCGCGGTCGGTCGAGGGCGTGGAGGCCGCGCGCGCCTGCGACGGCGTCGTCGACGCGGCGCTGTACCCCAGGCCAGGCCAGCGCCTCCACGGCCTCGTCAACGCGGCCTCGCGCATGGGGCACCTGCTCGTCGTCGGCGCCTCGCGCGCGCAGGCCGTGCTGCGCGCGGACGCGGCCGAGCGGTGCCTGCGCGTCGAGGTGTGAGCCGAGAGTTCTTGCGGATCACTCGTCGCCCGGCAGCGGCACGAGCGGGGCGTCCTCGGGCTGCGCGTACGGCCCGCTCGGGCGAGGGGCGGCGGGCGGTGGAGCGACCGGCGCCGCGACGAGGTCGGGGCGCTCGCCGAGGAAGAACACCGCGCCGAGCGGCGGCAGCGTCACGTCGATCGAGAAGTCGCGCCCGTGGGTCGCCGCGGCGCGCGCGTCGACGCCGCCGAGGTTGCCCTGCCCCGAGCCGCCGTACGCCACGGCGTCGGTCGAGAGGACCTCGCGCCACCTGCCCCCGTACGGGACGCCGAGGGTGTAGCCGTGCCGGGGGACGGGCGTGAAGTTGAACGCGCAGAGCACCTGCTCGCGCGCCGTCGAGCCCCGCCGTAGGAAGCTGATGACGCTGTTCTTGGTGTCGTTGCAGTCGACCCACTCGAGCCCGCCCGGCTCGCAGTCTCCCTCGTGCATCGCCGGGAGAGTGGTGTAGAGATTGTTCAAGTCTCGGAGGAGCGCGGCGACGCCTGCGTGGTGGGGATCGTCGAGGAGCGCCCAGTCGAGCTCGCCGTCGTGGCTCCACTCGCGCGGCGTCGCGAGCTCGGCGCCCATGAAGAGCAGCTTCTTGCCGGTCTGCGCGGTCTGCGACGCGAGCAACAACCGGAGGTTGGCGCGGCGCTGCCAGTCATCGCCGGGCATCTTGCCGAGCAGGCTGCCCTTGCCGTGCACCACCTCGTCGTGGGAGAGCGGCAGGAGAAAATTCTCCGAGGCGGCGTACAGCTGGCGGAACGTCGTCTTGCGGTGGTGGAAGCTGCGGTGCACGGGATCGTTCGCCAGGTAGTCGAGGGTGTCGTGCATCCACCCCATGTCCCACTTGTAGCTGAACCCGAGCCCGCCGAGGTGCGCGCCGCGGGTGACGAGCGGCCACGAGGTCGACTCCTCGGCGATGACGAGCGCGTCGGGGTGGTCCTCGGCGGCGGCCTGGTTGAGGTCGCGCAAGAGCGCGATGGCGTCCAGGTGCTCGCGCCCTCCGTGCTCATTGGGCACCCACTCGCCCGGCTGGCGTGAGTAGTCGCGGTACAGCATCGACGCGACCGCGTCGACGCGGAGCCCGTCGGCGTGGAACTCGCGCAGCCAGTGGAGCGCCGATGACAACAAGAAGCTCCGCACCTCCCCGCGCGCGTAGTGAAAGATGAGGCTCTTCCAGTCCTGGTGGTAGCCCTCGCGCGGGTCCGGGTGCTCGTAGAGGTGCGTCCCGTCGAAGTACCCGAGGCCGTGCTCGTCCGCGGGAAAATGCGACGGCACCCAGTCGAAGATCACGCCGAGGTTCGCCTGGTGCAGCGTGTCGACGAGCGCCGCGAGATCGTCGGGGCTGCCGTAGCGAGACGTCGGCGCGAAGTAGCCCGTCACCTGGTAGCCCCAGGAGCCGTAGAACGGGTGCTCCATCACTGGCATCAGCTCGACGTGGGTGAACCCGAGGCGCGTCGCGTGCTCGGCGAGGAGCGGCGCGAGCTGCCGGTACGAGAGGTGCTGCCCGCCTTCGCGCCGCCACGAGCCGAGGTGCACCTCGTAGATGGAGAGGGGCGCGGTCCTCTCGTGCCGCGCGGCCCGCCCGCGCATCCACGCGTCGTCGCCCCAGCGGTGCGAGGACTGCCACACGACGCTCGCGCGACCAGGGTGCGGCTCCGACCAGCGCGCGAGCGGATCGGCCTTGTCGACGCGGTACCCCGACGCGCTCTCGATGTGAAATTTGTATCGATCGCCGGGCCGCACGCCAGGGACCTCGGCGCGCCAGACGCCGCCCTCGGGCGCGAGGACCATCGGCCACGCGTCGGGCGACCAGCCGCAGAAGTCACCGATCACGCTCACGCGGCGCGCGCCGGGCGCCCACACGCCGAAGCGGACGCCGCCGTCGACCGGGTGCGCGCCGAGGACGTCCGCGAGGCGGCGGTGTCGGCCCTCCCGGAAGAGGTACAGATCGAGCTCGCTCAGCATGGTCGGCGCCGCCGCCGCGCGCACAATCCGCCGGACATCGCCGCAGCATAGAGTAGAAGGCGCGCATGAAGGCGCTCTGCGTGCTCGCGTCCGGGGAGGGCACGAACCTCCAGGCCATCCTCGACGCGTGCGCGTCCGGCGAGCTCCGGGCCCGCGTGGCGCTCGTCGGCTCGGACAGGCCTGGCGCGCGCGCGCTCGAGCGAGCCGCGGCCGCCCGGGTGCCGACGGTCGTCTCGCGCCCGAAGGATCACGCGTCCCGCGAGGCGCACGACGCGGTGTTCGTCGAGGCCGCCGCGGCCCACGGCGCCGAGGTCGTGGTGCTGGCGGGGTACATGCGGCTCGTCACGCGGACGCTGCTCGACGCGTTCCCGGACCGGGTCGTGAACGTGCACCCGGCGCTCTTGCCCGCGTTCCCGGGGACGGACGGGCTCGGCGACGCGCTCGCGCACGGAGCGACGATCGCCGGCACCACGGTGCACCTCGTGGACGCGGGCGTCGACACCGGGCCCATCCTCGCGCAGGCCGCCGTGCCGATCGTCGACGGCGACACGAAGGCGACGCTCGCCGCGCGCGTGCGCCCGCTCGAGCACGCCCTCTTGCTGCGGGCGCTCGGGTGGCTGGTCGAGGGGCGGGTGACGGTGACGCGCGAGGAGGGGAGGCGGCCGCGCGTGCGGGTGGAGGGCGTCGCTGCGCGCGGCGTGCTCGCGCTCGATGCGTGAGCATGAATTCCGGGACCCCTGCGTCGCGAGCGCCGGATTCCTCGCGTCCTTCGGCCGCCTTGGGTGAAACCGTGCTCGACGTGGCACGGCCACGCCTGCACGCGGATTTCAGCCCAATTCGGCTCGAATTCCGCTTCGGACTCCGACACTCGCTCCTTGGGCTCCCGAAATCCATGCTGAGCTCGTCGCCACGCGCCGCGCGTTCCCTGTTGCCTGGTCATGTCAGCCCCGCGGACCCTCGCCGTCTCGCGCTTTCACCGCGTGACGAGGTCTGGTAGGAGGCGCGGGTAGCTCGCCGAAGTGGCGGAATGGCAGACGCGGCGGATTCAAAATCCGCTGTCCGAGAGGGCGTGTCGGTTCGATCCCGACCTTCGGCACCCTGGAAATTATAGGCGCTTGCGCGTCGAGCGCGTCGCCGGTCGCAGAGGCTCCTTGCGATTCAGCTTGCGATTCGCGGCCTCCGGACGACCCGTGGCCCGGCAGGTCGGGTAGGGCCCCGTCGAGCGGCGTGAGCGTCCCGAGGTCGAGCTCGTCGAAGTGCCGCGCCGTCCGGCGGTAGCGGTTGATCATCTCCGACGAGTCGTGACCCGTCCGGGCCTGGACCCACGACTCGGTCTTGCCGTTCGCGAGGCTCACCGTCACGAACACGCCGCGGAGATCGTGAGCGCGCAGCTGCCGACGCAGCTTCGTCGACTCGAACAGCTCGGGGCGCGTGACGCCCGAGGTCTTGAGGCCGTCGCGGAGCGCGCGGGCGAAATTGGCGCGTCCGACGTTCGGGAACACGGGCTCGCTGGCTTCGCTGGCTCCCGAGGGCACGACCTTCGACCACCGCGACAGCGCGCGCGTGACGCCGGGGTCCATCATCCACGAGCGCTCTTCGCCGGTCTTCGTGTCGACCACGCGCACAGCGCCGCGCTCGAGATCGAGGTCGCGCCAGCGCAGCGGCGAGCGGTCCTTCGACGGATCGCCGAGCGCTTCCCCGAGGCGGCAGCCCTCGCGGGCGAGGAAGCCGACCGTGATCCGAAACGCGAGCGGCAGGTCGACGCAGGCGAGCAAGCGCGCCTCCTCGCTCGGGTAGAGCGTCGCCATGGCCTTCCGGTCGAGCCTCGGAAGGCGGACGCCTTCGAGCGGGTTCCGCACGATCACGCGGGCCGGGTAGAGGGCGAGCCTGAACACGCGGGTCACGACTTGCGCGACGTGGCGTCGGCTCGCGGGCGAGAGCGAGGCGGGCAGCTCGCGCATGACTCGCTCGAAGTCGAGCGCCGTGAAGGCATGGATCGGCGTGTCGCCGACGCGAGGGTAGACGTGCGTGCGCAGCCGCTTCTCGTCGTCGTCCGCGCTGCGCTTGGTGGCGACGAGGTCGGGCCGCGCACCTTGACCCCTTGAGCCGACGGCTGCCAGCCTGTACCGTAGCCCCGATGCATCGGGGAGCCTTTGCGGCGGCGATCGCACTCTTCGCCGGGTGCAGCGGCGGCGCCGCGCGCTCCGAGGCCGTGGTCATGGTCGCCGCTGACCAGCGATACTCGACCGGCGTCTACGTGGAACACGCTGGAAAGCGCCTCGTGGTGACGACGCGCGAAGCCGTCGCCCAGGCCGCGACAGCCGACGTCATCGTGCTCCAGCGAGGAGGCCGAGGGCGGGTCAGCGCGATCTCCTACCCAGCGCCGGTGATCGCGTCGAGCATCGACCTCAACCTCGCCGCGCTGGACGTCACGGGGATCATGGGCGTCACCGCGGCCAAGCTCGTCACTCAGGCAGAAATCGAGACCATGCCAACTCGCACGATGCTCACGCTGTGGGGCTCGACGACGAGGTACTCGGTCGAGCTGGGCAAGGCCGACTTCGCCGCGGTGCCCGCGCGGTTCGTGGGAGTCCGGACGGACAGCCCCGGGCCATCGTCCCCCGGGAGGGCGCTGCGAAGGGGGCCGGTCACCGTGGACGTCGCGACGAAGGACGTCCCGGGCGGGTTCCAGGGGAGCCCTGCGATCGATGGCCAGGGTCGGGTCGTGGGCATCCTCGCCCAGGCCCACGGGTCGGACGCGGACCGCGTGTTGCCGCTCGTCGCGGCGTCTCAGATCCAGGTCTTCCTCGAGGCGCTGGCGTCGCCCCCACCTCCGTCGGCCTCGTCCTCGCCGGCCAGGGGCCCCGTGCCACCCACCGCGGCGCTCCCCGGCGACGAGGCGGTCGCGCGGGAGCGCGCGCGGGTGAAGGCCGTCATGACGCCCGCGCTCGCAGCCTATTCGCGGTTGTTCGAGGAGCACGAGGGGCAGTTCGACAAGGCACCCAGGCACCCGACGGTCGACAGGCTCGCCGCGACGCTCCCCGACCCCGCGCTGTACCTCGCCCCCTCGGACCTTCGCTCCCTCTCGGCGGACGGTCCAGAGACTCCAGAGACCACGTACCGCCCCGCGCCCGCGGTCGCCTTCGAGGCCATGATCGAGACGCTGACGTTCGGGGGGCTGGTCGACGTCGAGAGCAAGTCATTCGGCGGCCCGGCGGTGGCGAGGGACGGGGGGCTGCCTGGGACGGCGTCGTACGACGTCGCTCACGGAGCCCGCAAGCTGCCGCTCTGCCTCGTCGAGGAGCACGGACGCTGGTGGATCAGCCCGTTTCGCTGCGAGGCGAGCGATCCGGCGGGGAACCGCCGCAACCTGCAGAACTATGTCCTCGAGGGGCGACGGTACAACCGCGTCGTGGGCATCTGGAGGGGGAGCATGACGAGCCAGTACCTCGGCACGACCGACGCCGTCGACGCGAAGGGATCGTGCGAGCCGGTCCTCCTCGGGTTCCCTGGGGCGACGCTCGCCGTGTGGCGCGTCTCCGACGGTCTCCGCGTCGAGTTTCGTCATCGAAAGGTGGTGGAGAGCACGAACCGCTCTTGCAGGACGAAGCCCGTCACGACGGACGAGATGGTGACCGTGCTGGGGACGGGCGCGACCAAGGGTTGGTCGAAGACCTCCCCGGGCCACGTGGAGGTCGGCGCGATCGTCCCAGGCACGGCCAACGTCGACTCGGTGACCGCGGAGCTGAGGCTCGCCGACGGCGCCCTCGGCGGCGCCGAACCGTACTGGAGCGTCTTCACGATCGAGGCAGACGAGAGCACGTTGCTGGCGCGGCCGATGCACTCGACGACGCGGGGCGAAGCGATCGACCTCGAACCCTGGGGGAAGCCGGGGATGATGTGGTTCCGGTTCGTCGGCATGACGGAGAGAGAGAGATGACCCCCCTCGTGGACGCGGCGACCGCGCTCCGCGCGCTCCGCCCTGCAGGGCGAGCCGCGCTCGGTACCTACGCCGCGGTGCTGCTCGTGACGACCCTCGCGGGCGCGGCGCTGAGGGGCTGCGGGGGGTCGATGGGGTCCGAGGGCATCGTCGCCGTCGTCGAGGATGGCTTCTCCACGGGTGTCCTCGTGTCGCACCAGGGGAGGGTCGTCGTGCTCACGGCGCTCGGGCCCGTGAACACCTCCAACCACGCCAAGGCGTACCTCTACCGGTCGGTGGGTGACTCGACGGTGCCGGTGGGCTTCGCCGGTACGGTGGTCGCCGTCGACCGCGAGGCGGGTGTGGCCGTCGTCGTCCTCGAGGGGATTCGCCCAGGAGACGTGCCCACCGCGACCCTGGCGGACGCTGCCCCACCGAAGCAGAACGACGAAGTCACGGCCGTCGGAAGCCGCGCCCGCGTCGCGAGCGAGCTGACGCGCGTGTCCCGAGGGAAGGGCGCTTCGCCCATCTTCCACGCGAAGGGCAAGGTCGCGGGTGACGCCGAGGGCGACAGGGGCAAGGGCGCGTTCGTCGTGACCGGCGAAGACATCGGCGGGCCCGGGTTCGTGGGGGCGCCCGTCCTTGGCTCCTGGGGGCGCGTGGTCGGGCTCACCGTGAGAGCGGGGAGCATCGGTCCGACGGTCGTGCCCTCGGCGACGTTGAAGAAGCTGCTCGACAGCATCCAACCGGGGGGCCTCGAGGAGGCGAAGCCCGACTCGGTGAGCGCGCGCCTCCAGGAGAAGCTCAAGGCCACGCAGGCGCAGGTCCGGGCGAGCGAACGCCGGTGGCGCAGCCTCTCCTGGCCGCAGCTGTCCACCGATCCGCGACCCGACAGGCTGGTGCACCTGAAGGGCCTGCCCAAGCTCGACGACCTGATCGCGCCGACCGATCTCGCGCGGCTCAACCAGGAGGCTCGAGGCGCGGCAGACGCGCTGAGGGAACGCCAGGGAAAGAGGAAGGGCGCGGCCAGGATCGACGTCACCGACGACGACTACGCCCGCGGGCTCGGGTTCAAGCAGCTCACCGCGATCTTCGGCGCGGAGCCCGTGGTGATCGAGAGGGTGGAGCAAGGCCCCGCGCCGAGGACCTACGTCGTCGACCTGAGGTTCGGCGAAGACGAGGTGAGGGAGGCCTGCGCAAAGGAGGAGCACGGCCAGATCTTCGTGTCGACCCGGGACTGCTCGGGGAAGGAGTACGCCTGGTTGGCAGATCGCCACGCCGCGCAGCTCCTCCTCGGCGCGTGGAAGCCGGCCCAGTCAGAGGCCGAGGCCGCCCAACCGGACCCGTGCGACAAGGTCCGCGACGACTGGTGCCTTCAACGCGACTCCCTGCTGACCATCTCGAAGGTCACCGGGACCCGCATCGAGGGCACCCTGCGAGCGCGCGTGCGCGTGGTGTCGGGCAACGCTTACGGTGAAACGGTGACGTGCTTGATCGGGCTCGAGGAGGAGGTGACGGGCTCCGTGGTCGGCGGCGTCGCCCGGCTGGTCGGGCGCAGGATGATGGGCGACATCCAGCACCAGGTGAAGAACGAGAAGCCAGAGGAGTCGCTGCGAGGGTGCGAGCGGGTCCAGAACTGGCACACGAGCGGCGACCAGGGACGCTACACGATGGGGTACTGGGCGGTCCCCGCCATTTTCCGCACGCCCCACGGCGGCAAGGCGACAGCGCAGCCGCCGAAGGATCGCTACTGGCTCGACCTGCAGATTCCAGCGGTGTCCCCGGACAGCGCGAGCGCGCTCTTCGTGTGGCGCGCCAACGACAAGCCTTTTCTTCGGCCAGAGCAGCGTCCCTTCCAGGAGCTCCGGTGGGTGCCGGGTGATGGCTCGAAGTGACGGCAGGCTGCCCAGCCTCGCGGGATGGGTGATTGAAGGTAAGTACCGCCTCGACGCCCGGGTCGGCGAGGGCGGGTTCGGCGCCGTCTACAAGGGCGTGCACCTGGCGATGGGGCGGAGCATCGCCGTGAAGGTGCTCAAGCTGCCCCCCGATCTCGACACGGCGGCGCGGGGAGAGCACCTGCGGTCGTTTCGACAAGAGGCCTCGTTGATGCGTGATCTGTCGAGCGAGTCGGCCGGTGTGGTGCAGGCGCTCGACTTCGGGTCGGTCGACCTCGACGGCCGCCTGCTGCCGTTCCTCGTGCTCGAGTGGCTCGACGGCGCCACCCTGAACGACTGGCTGGAGGCCCGCGGGAGGCGCCCCATGTCGCCCGTGGAGGCGCTCGCGCTGCTCGACGGAGCGTTGTCGGGGCTGGCTGCCGCGAACGAGGCGCTCGTCGCGCACCGGGACGTGAAGCCGCAGAACATCTTCGTCGTCACGGGCCGGGCGGGCTCGAGGACCAAGGTCCTCGACTTTGGCATCGCGAAGCTGCAGCAGAGCATTCGCGCCAGCCTCGCGCTCCAGGGGACAGGACCAGGACAGAGCGCGTTCACGATGCTCTACGGAGCCCCCGAGCAGTTCGTCAAGTCGCGAGGCGCGACGGGCACGTGGACGGACGTGCACGCGGTCGCGCTCGTCCTCACCGAGATGATCGTCGGCCGCGCCCCGTACGACGCCGACTCCGTGGAGCAGTGCATGGCGGCCGCCCTCTCCGAGGAGCGGCCCACGCCCGCGAGGCTCGGCGCGCCGCTCGGACCAGAGCTCGACGAGATCTTCGAGCGATCGCTGGCGCTCGACCCGCGCAAGCGCCCTCCGACCGTCGGCGAGCTCCACGCCCAGCTCCTCGCGGCGTGCGGCGAGCGCGGGGTCTCTCGGCGGGCGGCGCGGGCGGCCCTCTCCGTCTCCCCCGCCACGTCACCTCCCCCCGTCCTCCTGTCGACCCACCTGGCCGCGGCGACGCTCGTATCGCGAGAGGGGGCTCCGCCCGTCGACGCCGCGGCCGCGAGCGCGCCGCGCGCTCCGGCGCTCGCGGGCACGAAGGTCGCGCTCGCGACGTTCCAGCCCACGGCGTCGCCCCCAGCGCCTGCCGCGACCGCCGGACGTCGCAAGCTGGCCCTGCTCGCCGGCGCGGCGGCGGCGACGTCGCTCACGGTCGGTGGCGTCGCGATCCTGCAGCGAGCCTCCGCTTCGGCACCAGCTTCGATCTCGCGGGGAGCCGCCGCGGCTCCTGGCGTGGAGATCGTGGACCTCACAGAGATCACCGTCCGCCAGTATCAAGACTGTGTGTCGCGCGGCAGGTGCAAGCCTTCGGCGTCCGGCCCGATGTGCAACGCGGACTTGATTGGGCACGAGGGACACCCCATCAACTGCGTGACCTACCGCCAGGCGGCCGCATACTGCGCCCAGGCGGGCGCGCGGCTCCTGCGCCCCGAGCAGTGGAACGCGCTCGCGTCGTCGTGCCCCGACGGCGGAGGGGCCGCCTGCGCGGATCGCGCCAATGGAACCTGCGAGGCCGATCGCGCGGGCGCGCCGCGCTGCAACGGCCTCGTCGGACTGCTCGACAACGTGAGGGAGTGGGTCGACTCACCAGGCCCGGATCGAGCGGCGATGGGGGGGGCGTGGCGCGTCGCGCCGTCGAGCGCCGCGGCGACGTACCCCGATGAGTACCAGAGCGACGCCGTGGGGTTCAGGTGCGCCAGGCGGCCGCCCTGAGCTCGAAGCGAGCCGGCGCGAAGACGCCGAACGCCAGCAAGCCGAGCCCCGGCGCTCCCGCCAGCGCGGCCGGCAGCGATCCCAGCGCGCCGGCTGCGAGCAGCCCGACGATGGCCACGACCACCATCGGCGCGCCGGTCTTCGGCCAGCGGGCCGCGACGAAGGGGAGCGCCGCGAGGGCGCCCGCCAGCGGCAACGACACCAGCGCCCCCGAGAGGCTGCCCCTCGGGTCCACCGCGTGCGCGATGCCGTTCAAGGTCCAGTGGGCCGCGAGGAGGAACGCCAGGGACACGGCCAGGCCCGGCGGCGGCAGCGGCGCGGCGCGCGCCAGCTTCGAGAGCGCGGGCTTCGACAGCCCGAGCTCGGGCACCACGAACTTCGTCGAGGGCAGATCACCCCGCTGGGTCTCGTCCCCCTCATCGACGATCTCTCCGAGCGGCCTCCAGACGTCGGTGCCGCTGCGGACGACGAGGGTCGCGGGCGAGAACACGCCGAACCGGAGCCTCTCCTCGAGCTGCTCCAGGGTGAGCGGCCCGGCCTGTGTTCCCTCCGCCGTCATCGCGAAGTACTCGTCCTGCGCGGCCATCCGGCGGAGTCTGTCAGATCGCTCGGCTCTCATGCAACGGGTCTGGCTGCGGCCGACGCCCGCGAGCGTGGGACCGCGGCCGAGGGGAGCGGTGGCGCGGGATCGTCGCGACGCCGCCGCGCGCATCGTGTAGCGTGGAGGACCGGCGATGGCGCAGAGACAGGCAAATATCGGCGACGTGGTCGGAGGCCGCTACCAGCTCGAGGAGGTCATCGGAGAGGGCGGCATGGCGGTGGTGTACCGCGCACGGAACACGGGGACCAAGCGGCCGTGCGCGGTGAAGCTGGTCCGGCCGCGGCTGCTGGAGCGCCCTGAGCTCATCGAGATGTTCGTGCGGGAGTGCCAGGTGGGGCATCGCATCGGCGACTCGCCCTATGTCGTGGACGTGCGCGACGCGGGGGTCGACGAGGCGACCGGCGTGCCGTTCATGGTCATGGAGCTGCTCAAGGGCGACACGCTCGACAGGGTGATAGAGGCCGGCCCGTCCAGCCAGGAGACGGTGCGGCTGTTGCTCGAGCAGCTCTCCGAGGCGCTCGACCAGGCGCACCGGGCCGGGGTCGTCCACCGCGATCTGAAGCCCAGCAACCTCTTCCTCACGCACGACCGCAACGGCTCCCTGCTGAAGATCCTGGACTTCGGTATCGCGAAGGTGCGCGAGAGCGACTCGGCCCGCAAGACGTCGACGCACGTCGGCACACCGGCCTACGCCGCCCCCGAGCAGCTCGGCAGGCTCTTCCGCACCAAGGCCGCGAAGCAGGGCCTCGAGGTGGCCAGCGAAGTCTCGCCGCAGACGGACGTGTGGGCGATGGGGCTCGTGGCGTACGATCTGTTGACTGGGCACCCTTCGGGGCAGTTCTGGGGCGCCGAGTCGTCCTTTGATTTCCCGGACCTCGTGCTCGAGGGGCCCCAGCCGGCGAGCGAGCGGGCGGGGGAGCGGGCGACCGCGCTGCCCGACGGGTTCGACAGGTGGCTGGCGAGGTGCCTCGAGCGAGAGGCCGCCCGCCGGTGGCCGAGCGCAGGCGCCGCGGCCGCTGCGTTCTCGCGGCTGGGTGCGGCGCGACCTGTGGCCGACGACGAGCCGACCGCGATGTTCCGGTCGCCGCTGGTCGCCACGCCACGCCCGGCGCGCGCGGCGACGTCGCTGGGTGTGCAGACGATGGGCACCCACGTGGGCTCCCCCACGCCGCCCACGGCGCCGACGGCGAGCGGCTCGACCCCACTCCCGCAGACCCAGCTCGCGGCGGCCCGGACGATGCTCCCCGAGCTTCCCGAGGCCCCCGAGGCCCCCGCGCCCGACGGCGCCTCTCCGCCCACGCCCCTGTGGCAGCGGCGCAACGTCCTGATAGGAGGTGGCCTCGTGGCGCTCGCGGCCGTCGCGCTCGCGGTCGGGACCCTCGGCTCGTCGAGACCCGAGGGCCACCAGGCTGTCGAGAGCGCGCTGCCCACCTCGAGCGTGCCCACGCCCCCGGCGACGCCGTCCGCCAGCGCGGCCGCGCCCGACGACGCCGTCACCGGCAAGATGGTGAGAGTCCCCGCGGGTGTGCTGCTCCTCGGCGGATCGGGGGACGCACCAGACGAGTCCCCGCCGTCGGAGCGACCCATGCCAGCGTTCTGGCTGGACGCGACCGAGGTGACGGTGCGCGCGTGGAGCCACTGCGTGCAGGCGGGAGCGTGCAAGTCTGCCGATCGAGGGGTCCAGCTCGAGGACCCGCCCCCGGGCGACTGGGCGGCGCACTGCACGGGGAGCCCGGGCGCACCGCTGTACCTGGGGCCCCAGCACCCCGTCAATTGCGTCGACGCCGACGAGTCCGCCGCGTTCTGCAAGTGGGCCAGCAAGCGGCTGCCCACCGAAGAAGAGTGGGAGTACGCGGCGCGCGGCGTGACCACGGTCGAGGGGGCGCGGCCTCACAAGTACCCCTGGCCCCCGGGCACCGCGCCCAGCGCGCGGCTGCTCAACGCCTGCGACGACTCGTGCGTGGCGCTCGGGAAGGCGCAGAAGCTCGACCTCCCCGGGCCGATGTTCCCGGGGAGCGACGGGTTCTCCGCCACCGCCCCCGTCGGCAGCTTCGCAGCCAACGCGTTCGGTCTGTACGACATGGCCGGCAACGTGTCGGAGTGGACGGCCAGCAGCTACTCCCCGAGCTACGGGGCCGCGACCACCACCAAGCGGGTGAGCCGCGGAGCCAACTGGAGCTCCTCGCAGGCCTCGTCCGCGAGGGTCAGCAAGCGGTTCAAGGACCCCCCGGCCACGCGCGACGCTGTGCTGGGGTTCCGGTGCGCGCGCTAGGCGCGCCCCTCGACGACCGAGCCGTCCTCGGCCACCGCGACGACGCGCCCCGCGTCGGCGAACAGCGCCAGGTACGGCGCCGGTGGCTGCTCGTCGCCCGACGCGCGCGTCCAGAGCCCTTCGCTCGAACGAAACCAGATCTCGCGGTCGGTGGCGAGGTACACGCTGCCGGCACGATCGACGGCGGCGGCGCGGAAGTCCCCGCTCGCGGCCGTCTGCTCGTGGACGGCGCCGGCGGCAGACACGAGGACCGCGCGGCCGCCTGCCCCCCCGACGACCGCGAGAGGGAGCTCGGGCCGCGACGCGACGCAAGTCCACGGGCCCACCTGGGGGCCGTCGAGCGGGTGAAACACGAACCCCAGCGGATCGTACAGCTGGCCACTTATCACTTTCGCTCCAACATTTCGAGGATTTCCGCGACCAGCGCCACGCGTTCGAGCCCGCGCGCGACGACCGTTGGCCCAGGTGGGCCGCCGGATGACTTCCCCGTGTAACCTC
>JADLFU010000035.1 GCA_020849655.1 Polyangiaceae bacterium
GGAGGAGGCGCGGGCGCTGCCTTGCCCGAGCTGCTCGGCGCCGCTGCGCGCGTCGCCCGACTCGCGCGAGCTGTCGTGCCCCTACTGCCGCGCGACCTCGTACGTGCCCGACGACGTCTGGGCCAGGCTGCACCCGACCCGGCCGGTCACGCGCTTCTTCGCGTTCGTCCGCGCGCGCGCCGTGAGCGAGGAGTTCGAGCTCTCGAGGGTGTACGACGCGGTCGTCGACGGCGGCGGCAACCTCTACGTCGCGCTCGACGACGACGGCGTCGCCGCGCTCGGCTCGGATCTTCGCCCGCGGTGGATCCGCCGCGACGTCTACCGCAACCGCCTGGCGCTCGTCGGCGGTCGCCTGGTCGCGTTCGTCGACGAGGGAGAGTCGTGGAAGAAGGCCCGCGCGCTCGATCCGCGCGACGGCAGCGACGCCGCGCCTTTCACCCCGCCCAGGGGGACGCAGCTCGTGCAGGGGGACTACGAGGGCGGCGCGCTCGCGCTCGTGGGCGCCCTCGACGCGTCCGACCGGCGCGTGCTCCGCCTCGACGCCTCCGGGCAGCAGGTGCCGCTGTTCCAGCGCTCGCCCGGCCTGCTCGCGAAGCTCTCGGGGGTCTCGGAGGACCACCTGACGATCGGCGCGGGCGGGGGAGGTACGATCGTGGCGCTGCCCGGCACGGGGCTCGCGGTCTTGCGCGTGCGCAGGGGAGAGGACTTCTACGTCGTCCACTGCGCCTACGACGGGAGCGGCCGCGAGCTCTCCTCGGCCAGGGTGCCGATCGATTTCGTCGACATCTACGCGGGCAAGCGCATGGTCCTCGACGCGCTCGGGCGCACGCTGTTCTACGAGGAGGGAGAGGTGTTCTGGCTCGGCGCGCACGGGAGCCGCAAGCTCATCGCGCTCCGGGAGGACGTCTCAGCGCTCGCGCCGCTCCCGAACGGCGAGCTGTGGGTGTTCACCGACGACGGCGCGCGGCGCTTCGACCGCCACGGCCGGGAGGTCTACTCCACCGTGAGCGCCCGCGAGGCCGACCGCCGCCGCGAGTACGACGATGACGATGACGACGACGATGACGACTTAGCAGGGATCTCGGGAGCCCAAGGAGCGAGCTCGGCGCTCGCGACGAAGGGACCCCGAAGTACATGCTTGGCGCGTCGAATCAAGGAATCGACTCCGTCTCGCACGCCGCGCGGTAGCCGGTGGCGCACGCGCGATCTCGCCACCCCCAGGGGGGGCCGTTCGCGCTGCGCACGGCCGCGCCGCAGGGGCCGCTGCCGTCGGGATCGCTCCCCGCCCAGGACTGGTAGGTCTGTGCCTCCTCGCCGGTGATCCAGGCCCAGTTCTGATCGTCGATCGCCGAGCCGGAGCCCGTGTACGCGAGCCCGATCCAGATCGCCGCAGGTCGCTGCGCGGCCGGCAGGGCGTCGGCGAGCTTCGCGATCAGCTCCTCCTCCGGGGCGCCCTGGAACGTGACCAGGTGCGCGCCAGCGAGCGCGGCGCAGGCGGCCTTCGCCTCGTCGAAGGATCTGTCTTGGTCTACCAACAAAAAATAACAATGCCCACCCAGCACCTCGCCGATGATGGTGACGTCGGGCGAGCACGGGCTGCCATCCGGCGCGCCGCCCGCGCCTCCTTGCCCCGAGGCGCCGCCGGAGGCTCCACCCGCGCCGGCGCTCGCTCCGCCGCTGCCCCCGCTCGCGCCGGCCGCTCCCGCGCTCCCGGCGCCGCCGGTCGCACCAGCCGCTCCAGCGTCTCCGGCGCCGCCGCCCGCGCCGGCCGTCCCCGCGCCCCCTGAAGCGCCGCCGCTCGCGCCGGCCGCCCCCGCGCCTCCCGAAGCGCCGCCGCTCGCGCCGGCCGTCCCTGCGGCGCCTCCTGCCTTGCCAGCCGATCCGGCGCCACCCGCCTTCCCGGATCCGCCCGCGCCGCCGGCGCCTGCCTTGCCGCCGGAGCCCGCTGCGCCCGCCTTGCCGCCGGAGCCCGCTGTGCCTGCGTTGCCGGTGGATCCCGCCCCGCCCGCCTTGCCGCCGGAGCCCGCTGCGCCTGCCTTGCCCGAGCCCGCCGCGCCCGCGCTTCCGGCGGCGCCCGCCGCGCCCGCCTTGCCCGTGGAGCCCGCCGCGCCCCCCTTGCCCGCCGCGCCGCCGCTCGCCGTCCCGCCGGCGCCGCCGAGGCCTGACGCGCCGCTCGTCCCTGCGCTTCCGGCCTTCGCCGACGAGCCTGCCGCGCCCACCGGGAAGCCGCTCGCGCCCGCGCTCGGCTTCCCCCCTGCGCCTCCTGAGCCGCCGCCCGGCGCCGCACCGCCGCCGTGTCCCGCGTCGCCAGCGGGGGCCGCGCCGTCGAGCGTGCCCTGGGTCTCGAGCGCGCAGGCGGCGAGCCCCACCGATGCCAGTGCCAACCAGGTGAAGCGCATGGCGAGAGCGTAGGCCATCCGCGCCGGTTGGGCCGCAGCTTTGGTCAATCGCGCTTCTTTCCCTCGACGAACCTGATCTTGCGCAGCGTCTCGGGGCCCGGCTCGTCGATCGCGTTGACGTCGTACTCGCGGAGCTTCACGTAGAAGGTCGCGCGCGAGACGCCGAGCGCCTTCGCTGCGCGCGACACGTTGCCGGAGAACGCCGAGAGCGCCTCGAGGTAGGCGCGCTTCTCGACCTCGGCGAGCGGCCTGACCTCGGCCGGCCCCGCGGGCGTCGAGGCCTTGAGCGCCGCGCGCCGCGACGATGGCGACTCGGACGCGAACCCACCGTCGCGGGCGCTCGCGCCGAGCGGGACCTGCAGCGCGTCGAGCGTCGTCGCGGTGACCGGGGCGAGGCTCACCTCGCGCTCGATCACGTTCGCCAGCTCGCGCACGTTCCCGGGCCAGTGGTAGGCCGCGAGCCGCTCTCGCAGCGCGGCCGAGAGCCCGCAGAGCGGCTTCTTCTGCCCCGCGGCGACGCGCGCCGTGAAGGCGTCCACGAGCTCGAGCACGTCGTCGTCGCGGTCGCGCAGCGGCGGGACGTGCAGGTGCAGCACGCGCAGGCGGTACAAGAGGTCGAGGCGGAACGCGCCGCGCTCGACGAGCGCGTCGAGATCGCGGTGGGTCGTCGCGATCACGCGGGCGCCGATCGCGCGCTCGGAGCTCCCGCCGAGCCTCACGACGACGCGCTCCTGCAGCACGCGCAGCAGCTTGACCTGCATGTCGAGCGGCATGTCACCGATCTCGTCGAGCAAGATGGTGCCGTCGCCGGCGAGCTCGAACTTCCCCGGCGCGCCCTCGCTGCGAGCCCCGGTGAACGCGCCGCGGTCGTAGCCGAACAGCTCGGCCTCGAGCAGCTCGCGGGGGAGCGCCGCGCAGTTGATGCCGACGAACGGCTCCGAGGCGCGCGCGCTCCCGGTGTGGATCGCCTGCGCGAGCACCTCCTTGCCGGTGCCGCTCTCGCCCGTGATGAGCACGCTCGCGTCGACGTCGGCGACCTGCCGCGCGAGCCGCACGACGGCGCGCATCGTCGCGGAGCTTCCGAGGATGTCCGCGAACGAGTAGCGCGGCTTGCCGTGCGTGATCTTCAGCGCCATCCGCTGCGCGCGGTCGAGCTCGACGAGCGTCGCGACGACGCCGCGCCCGGCGGCGATCGGCCGCGCCGTCACCACCACGGAGCCGTGCGCGAGCCGCACGACGGCGCCGTCGAGGCGGCCGCCTCCCCGCAGCGGCCCGAGCAGCGGCGCGAGCTGCGGGAGGTCGTCCACGTGGCGCCCGACGAGGCCGTCCGCCACGCGGAGCATGCGCGCACACGCGGCGTTCGACGACCGGATGACGCCCGCCGCGTCGATCGCGACCACGCCGTCGCGGATGGCGTCGAGCGTCGCGGCGAGCTCGGCGAACGCGGCCTTCTCGGACGCGTGCGCGGCGATGCGCGCGAGGCCCTGCGCGAGCAGCTCGCTCGCGAGGTGCAACAGGTGCAGGTCCGCGTCGCGCAGCTGGCCGCCGCGCTCGTGCTTGTCCACGTAGAGCGCGCCGACGACCCCGCCCGCGCGCACCGCCACCGCCAGCATCGGGCCGCGCGGGCGTGACTCCTCTCGCGTCAAGCCGTCTCCGGGGGGCGTCGAGGGCGCCGCGAGCAGCGCGGCCTCCATCGCGGCGCGGTATCGCTCCGGCCCTGGGGGCTTGGCCGTCGAGAAGGCGCCGACCAGGTCGAGCGCCCCGGGAGCGCCGCGCACCGCGACGAGGGCGTTGTCGGCCTGCACGACCTCGGCGATCACCGCGGCGGCGGCGGCCGCGAACTCCGCGCGATCGTCCACGCGATCGAGCGGGGCGAGCGCGCGGGCGAGCGCCTGGAGGCGGCCGTGCTCGACGGCGGAGGCCGCGAGGATCTCGAGCAGCTCGCCCGCGTGCGCCTCGATCTCGCGCGTCTGCCGCGCGAGCGTGTGCCCGAGCTCGACGAGCGCGTCGTCGCCCGGCGCGCGCTCCTCGGCCAGCAGCGCCGCGGCGCGCGCGGCCTCCGCCGCGGCCTCGCTGCTCTGCAGCCGAGAGAGCGTCCGCTCCCCGAGCGCGGCGTCGGGCAGGCGGCGGCCATGCAGCCGAAAGCCCTCTCGGAGCCCGCCTCGGTCGCGCGCCGTCGCGCGATCGCCTAGCTCGGCTCGGGCCCGCGCGAGCCACGTCGCGGCGCCGCCGCCGTCCGGTAGCATGGGCGCCACCGCGCGCGCGTAGCGCAAGAGCGCCCTCCCACCCGCCCTCCGCGCGCCCGCCGCGGCGTAGCCGACGATCGCGCGCTCGAGCTCGAGCTTCGCGCCGCGTGGATCACCCTCCATCGCGAGCAGCGCGCCACGCTCCTCTTCGGCCCTCGCGTCGACCAGCGGATCACCGGGGGAGAGCGCGGCGAGGGCGCGCCGCGCGAGATCGCCGCGCCCTCGTCGCCTGGCGATCGAGGCCGCCGCCAGCGCCGCCTCCGCCGCGAGCATCGGGTGAGCGCCCGTCGGGGCGTCGCCGGCGGGATCGGGCGCGTCTCCTCGCTCGGCGAGGGTCGCCAGCGCGGCCAGCCGGAGCGCGTCGACGTCCGCCCCGCCACCGCGCGCCGCGACCGTCAACCAGTGCTGAGCCCGCGCGCTGTCATCCGCGTAGGCCGCCGCGGCGGCGCGCGCGGCGGCCGCCAGCGCCGGCTCGGTCGCCGCGAGCTGCGCGAGGGCCGCCCGACACCGCTCGTCCTCACCCGAGAGCCACGCGTCGCGCGCCGCTCGGAGGAGTGCCTCGTGGTCCGATGCTAGCAAGACCGGCGAGTGTCTCTCTCCGGCCGGCGGATGTCACGCGGCTAGCGCCCGCGCTCGTCGTCGTCCGAAGGCTGCTCGCCGAGCTTGCGGTAGATGGTGCGCGCCGAGATGCCGAGCAGCTGGGCGGCGAGGGTCTTGTCGCCGCGGGTGTGCCTCAGGGTCTCTCGGATCATCCGCAGCTCGACCTCCTCGAGCGGCGTGCCCACCGGGAAGGTCAGGCTCTCGGACGCGGGCTGCGACGCCCGCACGACCGCCTCCGGGAGCATCGCCTCCCCGATCGCGTCCTCCCGGCAGAGCACGACGGCGCGCTCGACGACGTTCTCGAGCTCGCGCACGTTGCCGGGCCAGGGATAGTCGAACAGGCGCGCCATCGCCGCCGGCGTGAACGACAGCCGCGCCCTGCCGTTCTTCGCGCAGTACACGCCGAGGAAATGGTCGACGAGCAGCGGGAGATCCTCGCGGCGCGCGCGCAGCGGCGGCGCGGTGATCGCGATCACGTTGAGGCGATAGAACAGGTCCTCGCGGAACCTCCCGCGCTCGATCTCCGCCGGCAGATCGCGGTTCGTCGCCGCGACCACGCGCACGTCCGCGCGCACGGTGTCGCCGCCGACCGGCTCGTACTCGCCCTCCTGCAGCACGCGCAGCAGCTTCACCTGGATGCTCGGGGACAGCTCGCCGATCTCGTCGAGGAAGAGCGTCCCGCCCTCGGCCTTCGCGAACCTGCCCTCGCGCCGGCTCGTCGCGCCGGTGAAGCTCCCGCGCTCGTGCCCGAACAGCTCCGCCTCGAGGATCGACTCGGGCAAGGCGGCGCAGTTGACCGCGATGAAGGGGCCGCGCGCGCGCGTGGAGCGCTCGTGGAGCGTGCGCGCCAGCAGCTCCTTGCCCGTGCCGCTCTCGCCGAGCAGGAGCACCGTCGCCGACGACGGCGCGGCCTGCGTCGCCGTGTCGAGCACGCGCCGCAGCGCGGGGCTCTGGCCGACGATGCGCGGGCGCTCGACCCGCCGCAGCTCCGCGCGCAGCACGCGGTTCTCCGCGAGCAGCGCGTGCCGCTCGATGGCCTTGTGCACCGTCTTCACGATCTGCGCGCGCCGCAGCGGCTTCTCGACGAAGTCGTACGCGCCGTCGCGCATCGCGCTCACCGCCGTCTCGATCGTCGCGTACGCCGTCATCAGCACGACCTCCGTCTCCGGCGCGAGCTCCTTCACCGCGCGCAGCAGCTCGAGGCCCGTCGTGCCCGGCATCATCAGATCCGTCAGCACCACCTCGACGCGGTGCCGGCGCAGCACCTCGAGCGCGGCGCGCGCCGAGTCGGCGAGGTGCACCCGCAGCGACTCCCGCTCGAGCACCTTCTCGAGCGACGCGAGGTTGGACGGCTCGTCGTCCACGACGAGCACGGCGGGCGCGTTCGGCGGCGGCACGCGGGCGCTGTCGCGCGAGCTGTCGGGCGGCGTGGAGGTCATCGAGGCGCGGGGGCGAGCGTCAGACGATCTTCCAGCTCCTCAGGAACGCGACGAGATCGCGCGCGACGTCGAACCGCACGGTGGCGTCGCCGATCTTCCCGTCGGCGTCGTCGCGGACCTCGGCGGGCAGCACCGTCATCGACTCGTGCAGCCGCGCGAGCGACACGTCCTTCTGGCCGACGAAGCGGTAGCGCCGCCCGTCGTCGCCGCGAAACCTGAAATCGTAGGGCAGCGTGCCGGTGCGCGCGACGTCGAGCCCGAGCGTCCCGTAGAGCCTGCTGCCGGACGCGAGCCCCTCGGCGTCGATGGTGCCGTCGAGGTCGACGACGCGCCGCGCGGCGAACCTCGGCAAGGAGCGCGACAGCGCGCGGACGGTGAACGAGAGCCTGCGCTGATCGGTGGGCGCGCCGACGGGGCTCCACGCGCCGGCCATCGTCTCGCGGAAGGTGAGGGGCATGACGGCGCGAGCCTACCACCGCGGCGCGCGCGGGCCCGCGAACTGGGCTCGATCGAGCGCCGCGGGGTACAACGACGGGATGAGCTGGCGCCTCGCCGTCCGCCTCGCGCTCGCGCTCTCGGCGCAGGCGGCCCTCGCGCGCGCGGAAGACTGCGGCAGATCGGCGCGCGGCTTCGACGCGTGGCTCTCGGCGGAGCGAGATCGCGCGATCGCCGCGGGCGTGCCGAAGCGCGTCGCCCACGCCGCGCTCGACGGCCTCGAGTACGACGCCGAGGTCATCCGGCTCGACCGGTCGCAGCGCCCCTTCAAGTTGCCGTTCGAGAGGTTCCTCGCGAAGCGCGTCACGCGGGCGAAGGTGGCGCTCGGGCGCGCGATGCTCGCCCGCCACGAGACGTTGCTCCGTGACGTCTACCGCGCGTACGGCGTGCACCGGGCGGTGCTCGTCGCGATCTGGGGCCTCGAGACCGACTTCGGCCTGCACACGGGCGACAGGCCGGTGTTCCGCTCGCTCGCGACGCTGGCGTACGACTGCCGCCGCGCAGAGCGCTTCCGCGGCGAGCTCTCGAGCGCGCTCCGCGTCGTCGCGCGCGGCGACATGCTGCCGTCGGACATGCGCGGCGCGTGGGCGGGCGAGCTCGGGCAGACGCAGTTCCTCCCGTCCTCGTACGAGAAGTACGCCGTCGACTTCGACGAGGACGGGCGCCGCGATCTCATCGGCAGCACGGCGGACGTGCTCGCGTCGACGGCCTTCTATCTCTTCTCGAACGGCTGGCGGGAGGGCGGCGGCTGGCAGCCCGGCACCGCGAACTTCGAGGTGCTGAAGAGCTGGAACTCCTCGTCCCACTACCAGCGCACGATCGCGATCTTCGCCGAGCGGCTCGCCGAGCGGTGAGCCCGCGCCTTGCGCGCGGCGCGGACTTCGGGTGACGTGCGCCGCGTGAGGCCCACCGTCCCCGTCGCCGCCCTCGCCGTCGTCGCCGCGCTCGCCGCGGGCTGCGCCACCCCGGAGCAGAAGGCGACCGACACGCTCGCCGGCAACTGGCGCGGCGCCGTCCAGATCGTGGGCGCCCCCGCGGTCGAGATCCGGCTCAACTTCCAGAAGAACGGCCGCTACACCGAGGTGCGGTCCATCTCCGGGTTCCCGGGGTTCAACGGCGGCGGCGCGTGGGGCATCAAGGGCACGCAGCTGTCGTTCGCGCCGACGAACCCGCCGCCCCCGAACGCCGCCCCGGCCGCCGCCCGCGCGCTCTTGCCGCTCTCGGGCGCGCAGACCCTCACCATCTACGGCCCGGATCGCGTCCGCATCGGCGAGCTCGACCTCGCCCGCGACGGCGCCCGCTGACGAGCCGCGCGCGCCGCCGCGAACTTGGTAGCATCCGCGGTCATGCGCGCTCCTCGCTTCGCCTTCGCGGTCTCCTCGCTCGCGCTCCTCGCGCTGTCCGCCTGCGCCGACGATCGGGGCATCGGCGGCGAGCTGGGCGAGACGTCCGAGCCGCTCACCGCGGCGTGCCCCCCGAACGCCGACCCCTTCGCCGGCGCCGTGCAGGGCATCGACATCTCGAAGTACCAGACCGTCTCCTCCTGGTCGAAGGTCGCCGCGTCCGAGGACTTCGTCATCATCAAGGCGACGGAGGCGTCGAGCGACGACCCGAGCTTCGCGTCGCACCGCGCCGGCGCGAAAGGCACAAACCTGACTGTTGGCTACTATCACTACCTGCGCTTCTCCTCGTCCGGGGTCGCGCAGGCCAACACGTTCATCAAGGCGGTGGGGGCGCTCGACGCCGACGATCTGCCGCCGATGCTCGACATCGAGGACTCGAGCGGCGCCGCGGGCAACACGACCGCGGAGAACATCAAGATCGTGCAGGACTGGCTCGACACCGTGGAGGCCGGCCTCGGCAAGCGGCCGTTCATCTACACGGGCGGCGGGTTCTGGGGAGGCGCGAACTTCGGCAACCCCGCGCAGTTCGCGAACTACTATTTTTGCTGGGCGAAGTACTCGGCGAGCAACAGCTGCCCGCAGGTGCCCGACAACCTCGTCCCGCGCATCAAGATGTGGCAGTACCGCGCGGACGCCTTCCCCCAGTACGGGATCCCCGCGGGGCAGACGGACGGCATCAACGGCGCGGTCGATCAGGACGTCTTCTACGGCGACATGGCGGCCTTCAAGGGCTTCGTCGGCGGCGCGGCGACGGGCCCGGAGTACGCGGCGAAGTACTCGAAGCAGAGCTACCCGCTCGCGTCACAGGGCGCGGTCGACGTCGCGGTCGGCGCGTCGGTCACTGGCTACATCGAGATGACGAACACCGGCACGGCGACGTGGGCGCCGGGCAAGGTGTTCCTCGCGCCCATCCCGCGCGACGCCGCCTCTCCGTACCACGCGCCGTCGTGGGCCACGGCGACGCGCGTCTCGACCGTCGACAAGGACACCGCGCCGGGGCAAGTCGGCCGGTTCCAGCTCGACATCGGCGGCTCCACGCCCGGCGACGGGTCGCTGAAGCTCGGCTGGGTCGCGGAGGGCGTCACGTGGTTCGCCGACGCGCCGAAGGGCGGTGGGCCCGAGGATGGCGTCGCGGAGGTCAAGGTGCACGTGACGCCGGCGCCGGCGGGCGGCGCGGGAGGGGCCGCGGGGGCGCCTGCCGGGGGCAGCGGCGGCGCAGGCGCGGCCGGCAAGGGCGGCAAGGGTGGTGCAGGCGGGGGCGCGGGAGAGGGCGGCGAGGCGGGGTCCGGCGGCGCCGCGGGCGCGAGCGGCGCCGGGGGCGTGAAGCCCGTCGGTGGTGCGTCCGGCGCGGGCGGCGCGCTCGCTGCGCCCGCGGTGACGAACGTGCTCCCTGCGGGCGACGACGGCGGCGGCTGCGGCTGCCGCGTCACGCCGCGCGAGCCGCCGTCCTCCGCGTGGTGGGCCGCGGCCGCGCTCGGGATCGTGATCGCGCGGCGCCGCGCCGGCCGCGCATGAGCGCGCCTTCGTTCCTGGTCGAGCGCGAGCAAGGGCGCCCCGAGGTGGTCGTGGTGTGCGATCACGCGTCCTCCGTCATCCCCGACGAGCTCGGTGATCTGGGGCTGCCGGCGTCGGCGCGGGGCTCGCACATCGCGTACGATCTCGGCGCGCTCTCGGTCGCGTCGCGGCTCGCCGAGCGCCTCGACGCGACGCTCGTCGCGTCGGGCCACTCGAGGCTGGTGATCGACTGCAACCGTCCGCCCGCCGTCGCGTCCTCGATCCCCGAGGTGACGGGCGGCGTGACGGTACCGGGCAACGTGGGCCTCGACGCCGCCGAGCGCGAGCTGCGACGGCAGCGCTCGTTCGAGCCGTACCACGCCGCCGTTCGAGCGGCGCTCGACGCGCGCTGCGACGCTCGACAGGGCAGGGGCCCGGTGCTGCTCTCGGTCCACAGCTTCACGCCCGAGCTCCTCGGCGTCGCGCGCCCGTGGCACGTCGCCTTGCTGTACGGGCGTGACGCCCGCCTCGCGCACGCCGTCCGCGACGTGCTCCGCGCCGACGCCTCGCTCACCGTGGGCGACAACGAGCCGTACCGCGTGACCGACGAGTCCGACTACACGGTGCCCGTGCACGGTGAGCGCCGCGGCCTCCTGCACACCGCCTTCGAGCTGCGGCAGGACGGCCTCGCGACCGAGGAGTCGGCGCGCGCCTGGGGCGATCGCCTGTTCGAGGCGCTACGAGCGATCGATCTCGACGCGCTCTTACGCCAGCGCGACCGTCGCGCGGGCTCCACGCCGCCGCGCGCGCGTGGCATGAGCGCGCCGTGCCGCTCCGCGTGTGCCTCGTCTGCCTCGGGAACATCTGCCGCTCGCCGACCGCCGAGGCGGTGCTCCGCGAGCGCGCGGCGCGCGCGGGCCTGTCGCGCGAGCTGAGGATCGAGAGCGCGGGCACCGGCGGTCACCACGAGGGCGAGCGCGCCGATCCTCGGAGCCGTGAGCACGGCGCGCGCCGGGGCTACGACCTGCGCGGGCGCGCGCGGCGGTTTCATCGGGACGACTTCGCGCGGTTCGACCTCGTGCTCGCGATGGACGCGTCGAACGCGTCGGCCCTCAGGCGCCTCGCGCCCGACGCCGCCGCGCGCGAGAAGGTGCGGCTCTTTCGGTCGTTCGACCCGTCGGCGGCGCCCGGCGCCGAGGTGCCCGATCCGTACTACGGCGGCCCCGCGGGCTTCGACGAGGTCATCGATCTCTGCGAGCGCGCGGCCGACGGGCTGATCGCAGAGGTCGCGAGGTCACGCCCGCGAGGCGACTGACAGCCCCTCCTGGATGCTGCCGTCCGCGCCCACGAGCACGACCGAGCCGGGCGCCGCGAACAGCGAGACCACGGGCGCCTCGAGCGGGCGCTCGAGCGGCTGCCTCGCCCAGCCGGCGCCGCGTCCGGGCCGGCGCAGGTGCAGCTCACCGCCGCCCGCGGCCCACACCCAGCCGCTCGGATCCATCGCCGCGGCCGAGAGATCGACCCGCGGCCCCGTGAACTCGGGCGCCTCGATCACGCCGTCGACGTGCAGCGACACGCCGTCCGTCCCCACCATGAGCGCGTCGCCGCGCCGGGCGCTGGAGGCCGCCGCGAGCATCGCGCGCACGGGCGGCAAGGCGACGGTCTTCGTCTCTCGAGCGCCGTGCGCGTACGACAGCACGACGCTCGACCGGTCGCGCCGCCGCCCCGCCAGCACGAAGCGCCCGGCCGCCGCGGCGAGCAGCGTCACAGCCTCCACGCCCGGCAGCGGCAGCGGCTCGAGCCACGCGCCGTCGCGGTAGGCGTAGATGGTGGGAGAGCGCGCGAGCCCCCACCCGACGAACACGAGGCCCACCTCGAGCGACCCCGCCGCGTGCTCGAACCTGACGAGCGGATCCGGGTATCGAAACGCCTCGCGCACGCCGGTCGGCGAGCACGCCGAGACGGCGCAGGAGTCGCCGCCCACGAGCCACGTCGCGGCGGCGGTGCGCAGCGCGAACCTCGCGCCGTCCCGCGGCATCCCGGGGACGCTGGCCTCGGCCCAGCGGGTGCCCGACCAGTACAGCGCGCCGCGGCTCGTCGCCGCCATCGCGCGGCCGTCCGCGTCCCAGGCCACGCTGCGGACGGCGCACTGAGGCACGGCGCGCGCGCGGCGTACCCACGTCCAGCCGCGCTGCTCGGTCTCGGCCTCCGCGTCGACCTCGACGTCGGGCAGCGACACGAGCACCCGGCGCGACACGCGCTCGAGCGCCGCCGCCAGCTGCGGCAGGAGCATCGCCGCGAGATCGCCCGCGGCTCTCGGGCGCGCGCCGTACCTCGACGACGTCGCCTGCGCGAGGATCGCGTCGACGGCGAGCGCCGCGGGCTCGCGCGCGCGGAGCTCGGGCGAGAGCCTGGGGGCGTCGAGCAGCGATCGGCGCTCCGGCCTCGACGCGATGACCATCGCCTCGAACTGGTCCGCGGGCTGGAAGTAGTGCTCCCCGGTCAGCACGAAATACACGACCGCCGCCATCGCGAAGACGTCGCTCGCCGGCCCGACCTTGCCGGGCTCGGGGCTCGACTGCTCCGGCGCCGCGTAGCCCGGCGTGCCGACGAACCCGCCGTGGAACGTGCGGCTCATCCCGACCGGGCGCGCCAGGCCAAAATCAACAATCTTGAACATCTCGTCAGGCAGCCGCCCGCAGACGAGCACGTTGCTCGGGGTGATGTCGCGATGCACCACGCCGACCTCGTGGACCGCGTCGAGGCCCGCGGCGACGCACGCGATCGCGCGCGCGGCGCGCTGCACGTCGAACGCCGCGCCGAGCTGCCGCACGCTCGTCGCGACCCGCTGCGCCAGCGTCGTGCCGTCCGCGCCGCCGTGCACGAGCTCGAGGGCCATCCATGGCAGCCGCTCGGCCCCCGCCGCCGACAGCTCGCCCGCGTCGATCAGGCGCACGACGTACGGCGTCGACGGGACGCGGTCGGCGAGCCGTCGCAAGGCGACGATCTCCTTCTCGGCGCTCAGCCACGCGCGGTCCCCGCTCGCCTCGAGGATGGACGGCCGCACGATCTTCAGCACCACCGAGGCGTCGCCGGTCGGTGACGAGCGCAGCGCGAGCAGCGTGACGGCCATCGCGCCGGCGCCGAGCACGCGCGTGGGCGTGTACGTCACCTCGGGCTCCGAGGTGGACGCCACCTGCGCGCCGATGAGCGCGGCCAGGCCTTCGTGTTCGTCTTGGGGCGCCGGGCCCATCCGCGCGCAGGATACGGGAGTCGGGCCCCCGAGGACGAGATCCCCGCGAATCGGGTCACCTCCGCGGCGCGTCGGCGCGCGAGGCCGCGTGCGCGAGCCCCTGCGCGTTCAGCCGCAGATCGAGCGACAGGAGGCGCCGATCGTTGGCGTCGAGCGTGAGGCCCGCGCGCGTGACGGCGTCCTCGAGCGTCGCCGCGAGGCGCGCCTCGGCGGCCGCGACGTCGCACCCGTCCGCGACGATCGCGCGCGACACCTCGAGCCACGCCCGCAGCTGCTCGGCGATCTCGGCCTGCTCGCGGTGCTGCCCGTAGTGCGTCAGCGACACCGTGGCCGCGCCGAGCCCCAGGATGCGCGCGATCGAGTCGACGGCCGCCGCGGCGTCGAAGTCCGTCGGGCTGGTCGACGGCAGCGCGAACACGCGTCCTCGCTGCAGCCGCGGGTACACGAGGCCGAACGCGTCGCCGGTGAAGACCGTGTCGGCCTGCGGATCGTGCACGACGAAGTGGTGGTTCGCGTGGCCGCGCGTGTGGAGGAACGTGAGCTCGCCCGCGCCGAACGGCACCCGCTCGCCGTCCTCGAGCGCGCGCACCCGCTCGGCCGCCACGGGCTCGATCGTGCCGTACAGCTGCGCGAAGGCCTCCTCCCCGTACACCGCCGTCGCCCCGGCGATGATCCGCGACGGATCGATGAGGTGCCGGGCCGCGCGGGGGTGCGCGAGCAGCGTGGCGCGAGGGCACGCCTTCATCAGGCTCGCGGCGCCGCCGGCGTGGTCGAGGTGGACGTGGGTCACGATGATCCACCTGACGTCCTCGGGCGCCCGCCCGGCCCGCGCGAGCGCGTCGAGCAGCCGCGGCGTCGCGTGAGAAGTGTTGGTCTCGACGAAGGCGCACTCGTCGCCCTCCACCCGCAAGAATGCGCACGCGAACTCGGGCCCCGTGTAGTCGCAGTCGATCGTCGTCAGCGTCATCCGCGGCGGCGTACCGCGGGCGCCGCCGTGCGCCTACCGCGCGAGACGGTTGACCCAGGGCCACGCACGAGACGAGGATCCTCGCATGCGCTCCGTGCTCCTCTCCCCGCTCGTCCTCACGCTCGCCGCAGCCTGCGGAGGCGCGAGCGGCGCGTCCGACGACGGCGCCCCTGCCGCGTCCGCCGGCGCCTCCCAGAGCGCCGCGGGTCAGGCCGGGCAGGGCGGCGCGAGCGCGGGCAAGGGCGGCGCCGGATCCTCACAGGCCGGGAGCGCGCAGGCGGGCCACGCCGGGAGCGGGCAGGCAGGCGGCGCGCAGGCGGGCCACGCCGGGAGCGGGCAGGCAGGCGGCGCGCAGGCCGGGCAAGCAGGCAGCGCGCAGGCAGGGCAAGCAGGCAGCGCGCAGGCGGGGCAAGCAGGCAGCGCGCAGGCGGGGCAAGCAGGCAGCGCGCAGGCGGGGCACGCAGGCAGCGCGCAGGCGGGGCACGCAGGCAGCGCGCAGGCGGGGCAAGCAGGCAGCGCGCAGGCGGGGCAAGCGGGGCAGGGCGGCGCAGGCGGCACCGTCGGCGGCTCGACCATCCGCTTCGTCGCGATCGGCGATCAGGGCTCGGCCAACGACGGCCAGAAGGCGGTCGGCAACGCGATGGCGAACAAGTGCGCGACCGACGGGTGCGACTTCGCGCTCCTGCTCGGCGACAACTTCTACGACAGCGGCGTCGGCTCCACGACCGATCCTCAGTGGCAGTCGAAGTTCGTCGAGCCGTACGCGGCGATGCCCATCACCTTCTATGCGGTGCTCGGCAACCACGACAACGGGGGCAACGGCGCCGGGTGGGACTTCGCGCGCGGCGACAACGAGGTCGCCTACACGAAGGTCAACCCCAAGTGGCAGATGCCGGCGCGCCACTACAAGTTCACGAAGGGCCCCGTCGAGTTCTTCGCGCTCGACACCAACGAGATGATGTACGGCCTGGCGAACGCGCAGAAGTCCACCGTGAGCGCCTGGATCGCCTCGAGCACGGCGCCGTGGCGCGTGGCGCTCGGGCACCACCCCTACCTGTCGAACGGCAAGCACGGCAACGCCGGCATCTACGAGGGCATCCCCTTCGTCCCGGTCACGAGCGGGCAGGGGGTGAAGGACTTCTTCGACTCGACCATCTGCGGCAAGGTCGACGTCTACCTCGCGGGCCACGATCACTCGATGCAGTGGCTCGAGGCGACGTGCGGGGGGACGCACCTCATCGTCTCCGGCGCCGGCTCGAAGACCACGGAGCTGAAGGGCAAGAACCCCGTGCGCCACCAGTCCGACGAGATCGGGTTCTTCTACGTCGTGATGGACGAGAAGACCTTCTACGCCGAGATGATCGATCAGGCCGGCGTCGTCGACTTCAGCTACACGCTGACGAAGTGAGCCGTCAGCGGCGAAATTCGTCGAGCAGCGCGCGCACCCCGCGCGTCATCGCCTCGAGCGCGCGCTCCCGCGAGACGGTCCCCGACGCGTAGAGCGACAGGGCCGCGCGGCTCGATGCGACCGCCATCGCGCAGACGAGCGTGGCCGTCGGCTCGCCGGCGCGCGTGAGGCGCGCGACCCGCAGGAGCCACGGACCGTCGAGCCGGGCGCGCGTCGCGCGTGCCGCCGCCGCGACGCTCGGGTCGGGTCCGTCGAGGTAGAGCAGCAGCCAGCCGCCGCCGCCGGCCTCGTCGAGCGCGTCGCACGTCGCAAGGCCGAACCCGCGCACCGAGGCCTCGAGCGGGCGGCTCCCGCGCAGGAGCGCCGCCCGCGCGCGGAACTGCCTCGCGAGCACCTCCTCGAAGTCGGCGAGCACCGCGAGCAGCAGCGCCGCCCTGCTCGGGAAGAACCGGTAGACGACGGCGCGCGTGACGCCGGCCGCGGCTGCCACGTCCGACAGGCGCGCGCCCTCGGGCCCGCGCGCGGCGACGAGCGCGCTGGCGACGCGCACGATCTGGAGCCGGCGCGCGTCGGGCGAGAGGCGTTTTTTCACCGGCTTGACCGCGGTGAACACGTTCTATACATACTGTCTACTTGGCCGCGCAGCAAGCGCTGGCAGAGAAGGAGACCACCGTGAGGACCGAGATCTGCGACCGCCTGGGCATCGACGCCCCCATCTTCGCGTTCACCCACTGCCGCGACGTGGTCGTGGCCGTGAGCAAGGCCGGCGGGTTCGGCGTGCTCGGCGCCGTCGGGTTCACGCCCGAGCAGCTCGAGCAGGAGCTCGCGTGGATCGACGAGCACATCGGGAGCTTCCCGTACGGCGTCGACATCGTCATCCCGCAGAAGTACGAGGGCATCGGCGAGACCGACCCGAAGAAGCTCGAGGAGCTGCTGCAGGCCTCGGTGCCGAAGGGCCACCACGAGTTCGCGGCGAAGCTGCTCGCGGACCACGGCGTCCCCGAGGCGCCGCCGGAGGGGAAGCTCGGCCTGCTCGGCTGGACGGAGGCGACGGCGCGCCCGCTGCTCGACCGCGCCATGCAGCACCCGAAGGTCAAGCTCATCGCGAACGCGCTCGGCACGCCGCCGCGGGAGATCATCGACGAGATCCACGCGTCGGGGCGCCTCGTCGCCGCGCTCTGCGGCAAGGTGAAGCAGGCGAAGAAGCACAAGGAGGCCGGCGTCGACATCGTCATCGCGCAGGGCACCGAGGGAGGCGGCCACACGGGCGAGATCGGCTCGGTCGTCCTCTGGCCGCAGATCATCGACGCCGTCGCGCCGCTGCCGGTGCTCGCGGCGGGCGGCATCGGCAGCGGGCGCGCGATCGCGGCCGCGATGGCGATGGGCGCGGCCGGCGTGTGGACGGGCTCGCTCTGGCTCACGGTCGAGGAGGCCGCGGCCCAGCCCGCCGAGAAGCAGTCGTACCTCGACGCGACGAGCGAGGACACCGTGCGCTCCCGCGCGTGGACGGGCAAGCCGTGCCGCATGCTGAAGAACGACTGGACGGAGGCGTGGGCCGATCCGAAGAACCCGCAGCCGCTCGGGATGCCGCTGCAGGGCCTCGTGACGGCCGACGCCATCCGCCGGACGCACCAGTATGCGGGCGTCGCCGGCGCACAGAAGGTCGCGTTCAACGCCGTCGGCCAGGTCGTCGGCCAGATGAACAGGATCGAGAAGGCGCGCGACGTCGTCACGCGCCTGTTGACCGAGTACGCCGACGCCGTCGAGCGCCTGCAGTCGCTGAGCGCCTAGATCGGGCGCACCTTGGTCGGCGGCGGCGCGACGACGCCCACCGCCGACAGCGAGGCCACCCGGCACGGGCGATCCCCGGCGACCGCGACCGTCACGCCGCGGCTCTCGGGCCACGCGCTCCCTCGACACTCCACCACCGCGACGAGCTCGACCGGCTCGCGCGAGAGCGCGGGGAACGGCGCGCCGAGCGCGTCGACGACCACGAGATCGAGCAGCGTGCCGCTGGGCGCGACGACGCGCACGTCCGACACGGTCCCGTCGGCCCCGACTCGCAACGCGACGGTCGTCGCGAGCGCAGGATCCCTCTTCGGTCGGTAGGTCGGCAGCGAGGCGAGCGATCGGGCGAGCGCCACCGACGCGTGCGCGAGCCACTTCTCGTCCGCGGGGGCGCGCGCCCCTGCGAGCGGAGCTGCCGGGAGCAGCGCCGTCCCGTGGGCCTCGAGCCAGCCCGGCACCTCCGCGTGCGGGGTCGACAGAGGCTTGTCGCGCTCCCGCGGCGTGGCGGAAGCAGGCGGCGCGGCGGTCGCCGCAGGAGCGGGCTCGGCGCGTGCCGCCGGAGGCACGCTGACCACCGGCGCGTTCGCCGGCGTGGCTGGCTCGGGTCGCGCGGAGCTACAAGCGCTCGCCGCGACGCACAGAAGGAGAAAGGAAGGGCCTGCCACACCCGCTCTCCGCTGCCGTTGCTCCCTTCCGGTCCTGGCGGGGTTCACGGTGCGCTGTCGGCAGGCCCATACACAGCTACTGCTCAGCGACCCCATACTCGAGGTCGCCCAGGATCACAAGCAGGTAACGCCCATGAAGCTCGTACCGCACGCCTGACCCTCGCCCTTGCAGCACTCACCCGCGCCCGCGCAGGTGCCGTCCGCGCACGGGCCGACGTTGGCCTCGGTCTCCATCTGGACGGCGGACGTGCCGCCGACGCCGCCCGAGCCGCCGCCGGTGCCGTTCCCGCCGGAGCCGCCCGCGCCGAAGGGATCGCCCGCCGCGCCGCCGCCGCCGAAGGGATCGCCCGATGCGCCGCCGCCGCCGAAGGGATCGCCCGAGGCGCCACCGGAGCCACCGCTCGAACCCGCGGCGCCGCCGGTGGAGGTGGAGCCGGCCTTGCCTGCCGTCGCGGCGCCGCCGTTGCCCGACTTGGCCCCGCCCGAGCCGGCGGTCGCGCCGCCCGCGCCGCCCGACTTGCCAGCCGCGCCGCCCGCGCCACCCTTGCCCGCGCTCGACCCGCCGCCGCCCGACTTGCCGGCGCTCGCGCCCCCGCTGCCGGCGGTGTCTCCCGTCGCTTCGAGGTCGGTGTCGCTCGACGGGGAAGACGCACAGCCGTACGGGGAGGCGCTGAGCACCACCGCGATGGCGCTACCAAACATCCAGGGGCGAACGCGGAGAGGACGATTCACGGGCGGCTCCTTTCGGCTCCCGGGGGAGCGAGGCAAGCGACGCCGACCAAGAGGTCGACCCGCGCAATTTACCCGCCCAGCGCGCCGCGACAAGAAAAAGAACTTTCCCCCGACGCTGCAACGCCCGTGAAATCTCGGCGCGTCCGGGCTGACGGGTCGGTGGTAAAGGGCGCGCGTGTCTCCGCCCGACGACGTCGCCCCGCCACCCACCTCGGGCGCGCCGGAGTTTCGTGAGCCGCCGTTCCTCGTCGGCCTGATGTTCCTCACGGCCGCGACGCTCGGGCTCGAGGTGCTCTTCACGCGGCTGTTGTCCGTGCTGACCTGGTACTCGCTCGCCTTCCTCGTCATCGGCATGGGGATGTTCGGGCTCACGGTGGGCGCGGTGCGGGTGTACCTCGCGGCCGACGACTACGCGCCCGAGCGGCTCGCGCAGACGCTCGCGCGCGACTCGCTCCGGTTCGCGATCGCGACGCCCGTCGCGTACACGCTGCTCCTGGTCGTGCCGCTCCGGGTCGCGCCCGTGTGGACGACCGTGCCGCTGTTCCTCGCCTTCGCGGCGCTGATCGCGCTGCCGTTCATCCCCGCGGGGATGGTCGTCGCGGGCGCCATCACGCGCGCGCCGATCGCGCCGGGGCGCGTGTACGCGGTCGATCTCGCTGGCGCGGCGCTCGGCGCGCCGCTCGTCCCCGAGCTGCTCGAGCGCATGAGCTGCGGCGCGGCGATCTTCGTGATGGCCGCGGCGGGCGCGGCGGCCTCGGCGGCGTTCTCGCTGTCGTCCGGCAAGATCGGCGCGCAGCGGCGCGGGGTCGTCGTGGCGGTCGCGCTCGGCGCGCTCGCGCTCGTCGACGTCGGCGGCGGCCGGATGCTCGTGCCGCTCTGGGCGAAGGGCAAGGCCGAGGACGCCGGCAACTCCGCGTTCGACGCGTGGAACAGCCACTCGCGCGTGCAGGTGAGCCAGTCGGCGGTGCAGCCGGCGGCGCTGTGGGGCGCGGGGAGGAAGTGCCGCATCCCGCGCGTGCGACAGCGGATGATCGTCATCGACGCCGACGCCGCGACGCCGCTGTACCAGCCCGATCACTCGCTCGACGAGCTCGCGTTCCTCGGCTGCGACGTGACGAACATCGCGCATCACCTGCGGCCCGGCGGCGCGGCGGCCGTCATCGGCGTGGGAGGGTCGCGCGACATCCAGGCGGCGCTCCTGTTCCAGCACGCGCCCGTCTACGGCATCGAGATGAACCGCCGCCTGCTCGAGGTGCTGAAGGGCCCGCTCGGCGCGCCGACGCTGGTGGCGACGCACCCCGACGTGAAGCTCGTGCACGACGAGGCGCGCTCGTTCCTGTCGCGGTCGAAGCTGCAGGTGCGCGTGCTGCAGGCGTCGCTCATCGACACCTGGGCGGCGACGGGGGCGGGCGCGCACGCGCTCGGCGAGAACGGCCTCTACACGCTGGAGGCCTGGCGGACCTTCCTCGACCGGCTCGAGCCCGGCGGCGTGCTCACGATGTCGCGCTGGTCGAGCGGCGAGACGACGCGCGTCGTCTCGCTCGCGGTGGCGGCGCTCCTGTCGCGCGGCGTCGCGAGCCCGCGCGAGCACATCGCGCTCGTCCAGGGCGGCCCGGTCACCACCATCGTCGTCGGGCGCGATCCGCTGACGGCCGAGGACGGCGAGCTCCTGCGGCGCGTGGCGGACGAGAAGGGGTTCGTCGTCCTGCTCGGGCCCGGGATGAAGCTCCCCGACGGCCACATCCTCACGGACGTGCTCACCGCGACGACGCGCGCGCGCCTCGACGAGGTCACGCTGCTGCCCGCGCTCGACTACCGCCCGCCGACCGACGAGAAGCCGTTCTTCTTCAACGTCATCCGGCTCTCCGCGTTCGGCGCCACGCCTCCGCCCGCGATGAGCGGCACCATCGAGGGCAACCGGGTGGCGACGCGCGCGCTCGTGCTGTCGCTGTTCTCGACGGTGGCGCTGTCCCTCGCGGCGATCGTCGTGCCGCTCGTGCGGCGCGCGCGGCCCGCGGGGCGCATCACGAGGGAGCTCCGGGCCTCGCTCGCGTACTTCGGGCTCATCGGCCTCGGCTTCATGATGGCGGAGGTCGGCCTGCTGCAGCGCCTCTCGCTCGTGCTAGGTCACCCTACCTACAGCCTGATCGTCGTGCTGGCGGCGCTCGTGGCGGCGGCGGGGCTCGGCTCGTACGTGAGCGACGGGTGGGCGATCGACCGCGAGCCGCTCTGCTACGTGTACCCGGTCGTCATCGCCGGGGTGCTGCTCGCGCTCTCGCACCTGATGCCGATCGTCGCGCCGAAGATCCAGCCGCTCGACGTGCGCTCGCGCATCGCGATCTCGGGCGCGATCGCGGCGGCGTCGGGCTTCGTGATGGGCTTCGGGTTCCCGGGGGGGATGCGGCTCGTGCGCGCGACCCAGGGCGAGGAGACGCCGTGGCTCTGGGGCATCAACGGCGTCGGCGGCGTCGTCGGCTCGTCGCTCGCGGTGGTCGTCGCGCTCGAGGCGGGGCTGACCTCGCTCTTCTTCGCCGCCGCGCTCTGTTACCTCGCGCTCTTGCCGCTCATCCGCGTGCTGCGCGCGGGCGCGGCGACATGACGGAGACGGCCGCGCGCGTCGGGTGGGCGGCGCCCCGCGCGCTCGCGGCGCTGTGGCTGCTCGCGACGTACGGGCAGCTCTGGCTGTTCGGAGACGCGCACGCCGTCCGCCACCAGCGCGCGCTCCTGCTGGTGTTCCTCTTCGTCGGGACGCTCGCGCTCGCGGTGCCGAAGGTGGGCGCGACCTTCGGGAGGCTCGTCCTCGCGGCGCCGCGGTGGGCCTTCGTCGGGTTCGTGGCGGCGCTGGCGACGTTCGCGTCGTACGTCCTGCAGCGCGGCGTGCAGAACGGCCAGGTGGTCGCGCTCGACAGCTGCGTGTACCTGCTCCAGGCGCGGGCGCTCTCCCATTTCTCGTTCGGGGTGCCGCTCCCGGAGCCGCACCTCGGGTTCGGCGGGAGGTTCCTCTTCGAGGGGCCGGACGGCCGCCTGTTCGGCGTGTTTCCACCTGGATTTCCGCTGTTTCTCGTGCCGTTCGTGTGGCTCGGCAAGCCGATGCTGGCGGCCCCGGCGCTCGCGTTCGCGATGACCTGCGCGCAGTGGCTGCTCGCGCGGCGGGTGACGGGCGACGAGCTCGCGGCGCGCGGCTCGCTGCTGCTCACGCTGCCGTCGTTCGCGCGGGCGCTGCAGACGAGCGATCTGTTGTCGCACGCGTTCGTCGCGACGCTCGCCTGCCTCGCGCTCGCGCTCGTGCTCCGGCCGACGACGCGCCCCGCGACGTGGCCGGCGGCGGTCGCGGGGCTCCTGGTCGGGTGGGCGTTCTCGGCGCGCCTGCTGGATGGCCTCGTGCTGTTCGTGGTCGCGCTCGCGCCGCTCGTGTTCGCGTGGTGGCGCGGGCGGGCGCCCCTGCGGCTCGCGCTCGTGTTCGCGCTCTCCACCGCGCCGTTCGTGGGGCTCCTCGCGGCGTCGCAGCGCGCGGCCACGGGCTCGTACGCGACGCCGACGCAGTCCGAGTACTTTCGAAAATCCGACTGGCCGCCCACCTGCCACCGGCTCGGGTTCGGGCGGGACGTCGGCTGCGCGGTCGAGCACCCTGCCGAGAAGGGGAGGTTCGGTCCCGACGGCTACGGCCTCGACGACGCCCACCGCGTGGTGCGCGAGCGCGCGGAGATCTTCGGCATCGATCTGTTCGGCTTCGGGCTGCTCGCCTGGTTCGGCGTCAGCCTGCCGCTGAGGCGCCGCTCGCCGAAGTACGCCTACGCGCTCGGGCTCGTCGTCGCGATGACCTTCGCGTATGGTTTGTTCTACTACGGCAACGCGCCAGGCTTCGGCGCGCGCCACCTCTTCTCGGTCGCGCCGGTGCTGTGGATCCTGACCGCGCGCGGGCTCGTCGCGTGGCGCGCGCGCGACCCTGCGCTCCGCGAGCGCGTGCGCGGCGGCCTGCTGCTCGCGGCGCTCGGCGTGGGCGCGATCGGGCAGGTCGAGCGCTGGCGCAAGAACCTCTATGAGCTCGACGGCTACCAGGCGCTGCGCGGCGACATGCGCGCCCGGGCGACGGCGAGCGGCGTGGAGGCGGGCATCATCGCGACCGCCGACGAGTACCACTACCTCGCGACGTTCGACCCGGTGGCGGACGGCCCGAAGCGGCTCTTCGTCTACGAGGACTACTCGGGGTTCGTGGAGCTGCGCCGCGCGCACCCGGGCCTCGGGGTCTATGATTTCCGTGGTCCCAGCGTCGTCCCGCGCGAGCTGCCGCCGGTGCCGCCGGGCCTCCGGCTCGAGCTCGAGCTCGCGTGGCCGTCGTTCGTGGAGCCGCGCAGGCTGGCGACGCGCAAGGTCGACACGATGCGCACCGTGAAGCTCCCGGCGAGCGGCCAGAGCGCGCTCGTCATCTTCGTCAGCGAGCCCGGCGCCGAGCTCTCGCTGCCGTTCTGGGTCACGGAGCCCGGCGCGCTCCGCCTGACGATGAAGGGCATCACCGTGCAGAACGGCGGCGAGTACGAGCTCGCGATCGACGGCCGCCCCTTCGGCACCTGGCACGGGTACTCGCTGCGCCCCGGGCTCGCCGAGACCGAGCCGTCGGCGCCGGTGGAGCTCACGAAGGGGCGGCACGTCTTCTCCGCTCGGTGCGTCGGCAAGTCAGAGCACAGCCGCGGGTACCTCGCGGGGTTCGACGTGCTCGTCGGCGAGCCCCCCGTCGCGGCGCCGGTGGTACCCTCGGCCCCGTGACGACCTCGCCCTCGGACGACGCGCGCGCGTGGCTGTCGGGCCGCGCGGGCGCGATGGAGGCGCGGCTGCGCGACTGGGTCGAGCTCGGCTCGTACACCGAGGATCGCGCGGGCGCGCAGCGCTGCGCGGACGCTGTCGCCGACGCGTTCTGCGAGCTGCCGCTCCGGCTCGAGCGCACCGCGAGCGAGCGCTACGCAGATCACCTCGCCCTGTCGACGGCGGCGAGCGGGCCGCCCGTCCTGCTCGTCGGCCACCTCGACACGGTGTTCCCGCCGGGCGCCTTCGAGGGGTACCGGCGCGACGGCGACCTCGGGCGCGGGCCGGGCGTGCTCGACATGAAGGGCGGGCTCGTGGTCGTGCGCGAGGCGCTGGCGGCGCTCCACGTCGCGGGCGCGCTCGAGTCGCTGCCGCTCCGGGTGCTGATCGTCTCGGACGAGGAAATCGGATCGCCCGAGGGGCGGCGCGTGATCGAGCGGCACGCGGCCGGCGCGCGGGCCGCGCTCGTGTTCGAGTCCGGGCGCGCGGGCGACGCGATCGTCGTCGACAGGAAGGGCACGGGCGTCGTGCGCGTCGTCGCGTCGGGCCGCGCGGCGCACGCGGGCAACGCGCACGAGGCGGGCGTCAACGCGATCTGGGCGCTCGCCGCGTTCGTCTGCGAGGCGCAGCGGCTCACCGACTCCGCGCGCGGCGTCACCGTCAACGTCGGCAAGATCCTCGGCGGACGCAGCAAGAACACCGTGCCCGACGAGGCCGCGTGCGAGCTCGACTTCCGGTTCGTGCACGCGGACGAGGGCCCCGTCGTGGAGCGCGCGCTCGAGGAGGCGCGGCGCGCCGCGGAGGCGAGGGTGCCCGGCGCGCGCCTCGTCCTGCAGGGGGGCGTGTCGCGCGCGCCGCTCGTGCGCACCGAGGCCAGCTCGGCGCTCGCGCGCGCGTACGGCGCGTGCGCCGCGGGGGAGGGGCTCGGGCACGCAGAGGCGCCGCGGCAGGGCGGGGGGAGCGACGCCTCCACGACGGCCGCGCTCGGCGTCGCTTCCATCGACGCGCTCGGTCCGCGGGGGAAGGGCTTCCACACGGTCGACGAGCAGGTCGAGCTCTCGACGCTGGTCCCGAAGGCCCGCGCGCTCGCGGCGTTCCTCGCAGAGGCCCCGCGATCCGCCTGACACGGCCGCGCGATTTCGCTAGCGTCCGCGCCCATGCCGAACCTCGCCGACGTCGACGATCCGAAGCTCGAGGCCATCATCGAGGCGATGCTGCTCGCCGCGCACGCCGACGGCGAGTTCAGCGACGAGGAGCGCGCGCACTTCTCCGCGAGCGTCGAGTCGCTGACCGACCGGCGGGTGAGCGGTGAGCGCCTGCAGGCGCTGCTCGCGCGCATCGAGGCGAGCGTCGCAGCCGAGGGCGCCCTTGCCCGCCTGCGCGGGCTGAAGGACCGCCTCCCCACGCCGAGGCTCCGCGAGACGGCGCTCGAGCTCGCGGTCCGCCTGATGGCAGCCGACGGGATCGTGCGGACGAGCGAGCGCGAGCTCATCCTCGACGCCGCCGACGCGCTCGAGATCGACCGCGATCGCGCGGCGGATCTCGTCAAATCCGTTACCGGCTGAGATTTCCAGGGCGAGAGCCGAGGGGCCGCGAGGTGCTAGCCTCCGCGCCAATGCGAGCCCTGAGACTAGCCGCCGTCCTGTTGCCGACCCTCGTGACAGCCTTCGCCTGCGGGGGGGGCGGCGACGACGCGGCGGCTCCTCCGGCCGGCTCCGCGGGCGCGGCCGGCAGCGCGGGCGCGTCCGGCGGCGCGGGGGCCGCGGGCGGCCCCGAGGTCAAGCTCGAGCCGTGGGAGAGCTGCGAGACACCGCAGAGCATCCACCTGCGCGCGTCTCCCTCCCGCGTGTTCCTCGCGCCTGGCAAGTCGCGCGAGGTCGAGGTCGTCATCGAGCCCGACATCTGTCAGCGCAGCCTCGTCGAGCTCTCGATCGACGGCGCCGCGGCGACGATCGTCTCTGCGACGGGCGCTGACACGGTCGACAAGGGCGGCGCGAGCGTCAGCGTGCCCATCGATCTGCGCCACCAGAAGGTGAAGATTGTTCTCTCCGGTGTGAGCGCGGGCAAGGCCACGCTCAAGGCGTCGCTGAAGACGAAGGACGGCGACGGCGCCTCCGCCACCGACATCGAGGTCATCGCGCCGACCATCGCGGCGTGCAGCGGCACGGCGTCGGGCAAGGTCACCGCGGGCGGCACCATCGGCGGCGGCGCCGAGCTCGGGGGCGCGTCGCTCGGGCTGCAGGCAGGCGCCGACACCCCCGCGCGCGCCACCGAGGAGGGCTTCCAGTACCAGACGCCCGTCATCTGGGCGCAGGGCGCGTTCGACGCCTCCCTCGCGTGCGCGGCCGCGGACATCGTCCCCACAGGGACGATCGCGCTCGGCCCCGCGGTCACGTTCGGCCCCGAGGACAAGGTGTTCCCGCGGGAGATCCCGATGGCGATCCCCATCAACCCCGCCATGTTCCCCGACAAGGCGCGCATGCGGCACCTCAAGGTCGCGTACTCGGGGCCCGCGTTCAAGGCGCCGCGCACCATCCCGGTGGCCGATCCCTGGATCGACAAGCAGGGAGACGGCTGGGTGCTCAGGTTCATGGCGCCGCGCCTCGGCACCTACCAGGCGGTCATCGCGCCCGACGCCGGCACCAAGACCTTCCAGCGCAAGATCACCCACCGCGCCATCATGGGCGTCTCGATGGGCGGCGGCGGCACGGCCAGCCTCGGGTTTCGCAACCATGACAAGTTCGACGTCCTCGCGCCGCTCGGCGGGCCGGTCGACTGGACGTGGCTCATGGACCACATCGAGCGCAACCACACGGGCGGGTTCCCCACGAACGACGGCGAGAACGTCCCGACGGCGCCGATGACGATGCCGACGCCGAAGGATCCGTACGAGCACCCGTCGAACTTCAACTCGTGGTGGTACGAGTACCCGCGCTCGGGCAACGGCGGATCGTTCAGCCGGTACGACTACGTGCAGATCTTCCGCGATCTCGCGCTGATGTTCGGCAACCCGAACGGCGACAACCTCGCCCCGGGGGCCGAGAACCTCCCGCCAGGCGTCGATCCGAACGGCAAGTCCGTCCTCGGCGAACACGCTGGCCGGGAGTGCGCGGTGTGGCTCGACCCGATCGACAAGGATCCGGAGAAGGAGAAGCAGCGGCAGATCGTCGAGACCTGCCAGGTCGAGCGCTGCAACAACCCGCAGACGCTCAGCAACTTCTACGACCGCGAGTTCAACCCGAAGGCCAAGTGGCCCGTCATCACGGTCTGCGACGGCGGTCCGCAAGACAAGAAGCTGTCCCCGTACTCCAACCAGTGGCAGACGGCCGGGCGCAACATGCCGCTCGAGGTCGCGCTCGCCGTCGACTACAACGGCAACGGCGTCCGCGATCCGAACGAGCCCATCATTCGTCAGGGGCACGAGCCGTGGAAGGACGTCGGCCCGGACGGCAAGGCCTCCGCGGACGAGCCCGGGTACCAGAAGGGTGTCAACGAGGACCCGGCGGGCGATGACTACAACCCGCAGTACAACCCGACCGGCAGCGAGGGCAACGCGCGCTGGGACGACGGAGAGCCGTTCGATGACGTCGGGCTGGACGGCGTCCCCAACACGAAGGCGAGCCCGTACGACGTCGGAGAGGGAGACGGCAAGTTCACCGCCTCGCGCGGCCTCCAGCGCTTCTGGGATCGCGACTCTCGCTCGATCATCCACGAGACGGCGACCCCGCCGGGCGGCAAGTTCGACGACGGGGCGCTCAGCCGCATCGATCTGTGGACGGACGGCGGCGTCCGGGATCTCTTCAACTTCGCCGTCGACGCCCAGCACCTGATGGGCAGCTACGTCTCCCGCGGGCGAGACGTCCACTACTACACCGACTTCGCCAACCTCCCGGGGCAGGTGCGCGGGAAGGCCGACGGGTTCCTGCCGCAGGCCCTCGACTGGCAAGACCTGCCGGGCGGCGTCCTGATGCGCTACGGCAAGATCGACCCGTCGGTGCAGGATCTCGACGACGGCTCGGGCCAGCACGTCGGCACCGTGCCCGAGCTCGCGGGCCGCCTCCGCTCCGCGCTGTACTTCGCCGCGCAGCGATGGCCGGACGCGCCGCGCACGCTGGTCGACGAGTCGCAGTCCGACCCGGCGCCCGGCATCCCCCAGTGCCAGGTGATCGGCAACTGCACGTTCTCCTTCACCGACTCGCGCGGCCGCGTGGGGCCCGTCACGGTCACCTTGCCGCCTGGGTATGGTCACAAGCTGCAGCAGGGCGAGCGGTACCCGGTCATCTACCTGCTCCACGGCTACGGGCAGACCCCGGAGGACCTCGGCGCGGCCATCGTGTTCCTCCGCAACTGGATGAACTCGACGCTCGACAGCTCGGCGACCAGGCTCGCGAAGGCCATCGTGGTGTACGCGGACGGGCGCTGCCGCAAGGGGCCGAGCGGCGAGGCGGAGTGCATCCGGGGGACGTTCTATGCGGACAGCCCGCGGGCGACGGGGGGGCAGCTGGAGAGCTGGTTCCTCGAGATGATGCAACAAGTCGACAAGGACTTCAGGACCCTCCCCCCCACCACCCTCCCCTGGGAGGAGTAGGCATTCCGGGGCGATAGCGGCGCGGGGGCGCGGTTCGCGTGCTCGCCGCACTTGAGTGCGGCTGCGCGCGGCGAACCGTGCCCTCGCTTGCTCTCCCCCCGGACTGCCTACCCCTCCAGGCCGCGCCACACGGTGCGGTGAGGCCACGCTGGGGTGTGGGGTTTGCGCGGCCTGGAGAGCGCGCGCGCTTCGCTGCGCGGGAGAGAGGGGGGCGCGAGAGGTGGGAGCGGCGCGCGCTTCGCTGCGCGGGAGAGAGGGGGGCGCGAGAGGTGGGAGCGGCGCGCGCTTCGCTGCGCGGGAGAGCGGGGGGGCGCGAGAGGTGGGGAGCGGCGCGCGCTTCGCTGCGCGGGAGAGAGGGGGGGAGCGGAGCGCGCGCGCTTCGCTGCGCGGGAGAGAGGGGGGAGCGGCGCGCGCTTCGCTGCGCGGGAGAGAGGGGGGCGCGAGCTCTGACACCTGTCCGCCCTGCCGCTGCTCACGCTCGCCTGCGGCGGCCTCACCACAAATGATCTCGGCACATCGGTCGGCACCGCTGGCGGCGGCGCGGGAGCCCGCTCGACGATCCCACCGTCCACGCCAGGCTGTGCCCGGGCGCGTGCGCCGAGTGCGAGGCCGGCACCCACTGCACCTACCGCTCGAAGCAGCGCCCGCTCGGCGTCTGCACGCCCGACAAACTCCTCCCGTGCGGCCTGACGAACGGCGCCCCGTGCGACGGAGATCGCGCGTGCTTCGTCCTGCCCCAGCCCGGCGTGTGGCACCACTGATCCGTCAAGACTGGCGGGTGTCAGCCCAAGGAGGAGTGTGTCGAGCTGGGGCAAGTGTTGCTGGGAGGCGCCGCGTGCTTCCAACTCTCTTCGACCGGCTACGTCACGTTGCTGTCAGGGAGCCTCGAGGATCCCTGAGCCGAGGTGAGGATGGTGAGGATGCCCACGACGAGGCCGAACCACGCTGGTGGGAGGGGCCGGGCGACGCTGCGGCACCTGTCCGTGCTGCGGCAGGCGTCGCTCGTCGCGCTGCCGTCGTACCGCGAGGGCCTGCCGCTCGCGCTCGCCGAGGCGGCCGCGTGCGGGCGAGCCGTCGTGACGACCGACGTGCCGGGCTGTCGCGAGGTCGTGCGCCATGGCGAGACGGGGTGGCTCGGGCCGCCGCGCGCGTCGGGTCCGCTCGCGCGCGCGATCTGGAGGAGGCGCTCTCGGACGAGGCCGCGCGACCGTCGCGGCGCGGCGTCAGGCGCTCGCGGAGCGCGAC
>JADLFU010000036.1 GCA_020849655.1 Polyangiaceae bacterium
CCCGCGAGCACCATCGCCCCCCACAACGCGTTGACGACCGCGAGCGGCGCGACCGAGCGCAGCACGTGCGGGAGGAGCTCCGTAACCGCCCCGAGGTCGGCGTCGTGAGCGTGACCCGCTTCGATGGCACGTACGCGCACGGAGGTTCTCCGTGCCGCCTGCTCGTCACAGCTCTCTCGCCGCCATCCTGAAGCGCCCCCACTGGACCGCCGACGACGCGCGTGTCGTTCTCGACGCGCTCGACGCCGATGGGACGACACTCGCCGACTTTGCCCGCTCCCACGGCGTTGACCCCCAACGCCTCTACGCCTGGCGTCGTCGCCTCCGTCGCGGCCCCGCGGGCGAGCGCCCGGTGCACTTCGTCGAGCTCCCGCCGCCCGTCGCGCCCTCCATGCCGACGCGCTACGAGATCGTGCTCCCCTCGGGCGCGCATCTGCGCATCGAGGGTGCCGTCGTCGCCCACGACGTCGCCGCGCTGCTCGCGCTCCTGCGCTCGGAGACCGCGTCGTGCTGACGCTACCGCCCACGGTTCGTGTCTTCGCCGCCACCGAGCCCATCGACGGGCGCAAGGGGATCGACGGGATCGCCGCCGTCGTGCGCGCTACGCTCGGACGCGATCCCCTCAACGGAGACCTCTACCTCTTCCTCTCGCGGCGACGCGACCGGGCGCGCGTGCTGTACTTCTCGCACAACGGCTACTGGCTGCTCATCAAGCGCCTGGAGCGCGGGCGCTTTCACCTCCCGTGGGAGCCCTCGCCGGACACGCACAGCCGCCCCCTGGACCACGCCGAGCTCCTGCTCCTGCTCGAAGGGATCGACCTGCGCGGCGCTCACCACCGTCCGCGGTGGTCCCCACGCGATTCGTGATCGAATTCGTTGTATTCAATGAATCATTCTGCGACCGCGCGCATCTCATCCGACAAGCTCACCGCGATGCGCGCCCCCCGGATCAGCCCCAAGGACCTCGACCTCTCCGCCTTCGAGGCGTGGCTTCGAGGTCAGCTCGCGGGCGCGGCCTTCGCCGCCGTCGTCGCGGTGGTCCTGCAGGTGATTCGCGCGCTCTTCGCGCAGAATCTCCAGCTCCGCGCGCGCATCGCGGGCAGGTCCGCGCGGCCTCCCAGCGAGCGCCTCGCGCGCGTCGAGCGACAGCTCTCCTTCGGCTTCGCGCTCCCGACCAACGACGTCGCCCCCGCCGTCGCCGCCGCGGCGGACCCCGCGACGAAGGACCCGCCGCGCGAGCGCCCGCCGCGTCCCAAGCCCCGTCCCCGCACGAAGATCGGGGCGGGACTGCCGATCGAGGATGTCCCCAATGACATCCCCGCGGGCGAGCGCCTCTGCGAGCGCTGCGGCGTCACGATGGCGACGGTGACCCATCGCAAGACGTACCGCATCGAGAGGATCCCCGAGCGCCTCGTGCTGCAGGTCCTTCACGGCGAGGTCGTCGCGTGTCCCTGCTGCGACGCGATCCGTCGCGCACCCGCGCTGCCGTCGGTGGGCGACGGCGGGACCCTCGGTCCGAAGCTCGTGACCGAGGCGCTCGCGTCCAAGGTGCTCGACGCGATGCCCATCGAGCGGCAGGCGCGCAACCTCCAGCGCCAGGGCGCGCCCGTCGCCGCGAGCACCCTCGGCCGGGCGGTCTCTTCGGTGCTCGCGCTGATGGTGCCGCTGGCCGACCGCGTGGCCCGCAGGGTCCGCGCCAGCACCCACGTGCAGCTCGACGCGACGACGCTCCCCGTGCTCGATCACGCTGCGCCCGAGGGGATCGTGCGTCACACGCTCTGGACCCTACTGGGCGACGGCCGCTGGATCTACTTCGCGCCCCTCCCCACCGGCGACGCCGACGCCATCGAGGCGGTGATCGCCGACGCGGAGGCCGAGAGCTTCCAGTGCGACGGCACGAGCACGACCAACTTCATTGAGAAGAAGCTCCAGAAGCGGCGTCCGGGCTGTCACGCGCACGCGCGCCGCCGCCTCGTGGAGGCCGCGCGCCGCGGTGACCTCCGCGCGCTGGAGGGACTGCGTCTGTACACAACACTCTTCGCGATCGAGCGCCGTGCCGATCGCGCGAAGCTGGACCCCGCGGCACGACAGCGGATACGCGAGGCCGAGAGCCTCCCGGTGCTCGACGCGCTGCGCGCGTGGGTGCTCGCGCTCGCGCCGACGGTGGAGCCGAAGTCGATGCTCGGCGAGGCGCTCGGCTATCTGCAACGGCAGTGGCTTCGGCTGTGCCACTTCGTCTTCGACGGCGCGGTCGAGGTGACCAACAACGCGAGCGAGCGCGCGCTGCGGCCCTGGGCTCTGGGCAGGCATGCATGGCTCTTCATGGGAGATGCGGTCCACGCGACGCGGTGGGCGGCTGCGTACACGCTCTGTGCGACGGCGCTAGCGCAAGGGCTCAACCCGCGCGCCTACCTGCACGCGATCGTCACGGAGCTGATCGCGGGGCACCCGCACACGCGGCTCGACGAGCTCCTTCCCGACGCGATGCGGGTGGCCGACCCCACGCTGGTGCTCGCCGCGCGTGGAGGCCGCGCGGGCGATGTCGTGAAGGGTGACGAGGTCTCGCGCGCCGCGTAGGGCGCGTGGTAGCGAGGGGCGAGAGGAGTCCCTCGCGATGCGCACCGACGGTCCAGTGAAGAAGCCCGCGCCGACGGCGCACGTGCACGGTCCGCACTGCGCGCATTGTGGGACGACGCTCCTGGGCGCGCGCGAGTACGCCCTCGAGGATCACTTCATGCGGCTGCTCTTCCTCGCGGTCTGCGCGCAGATGGGTGTGGAGGCCGTGAAGACCAGGCAGCGCGCGGCCTTCCGCGTCGAGGCGGCGGTCGCGACGCTCGATCAGCTCGAGGTGCGCGTGCAGTCTCTGATCGTGGAGCTCGACGGTCAGCTGATGAATGTCGCGGCGCGCTTCATCCGAGAACGCACCGGGCAAGAGATCGATCGCAGCGCGCGGTGAGGGGGCCGCGGTGCGCGGAGGACCGCGACGAAGGGGGGGCGTCCCGCGACGACAACTCGCCCTCACGGGCTCGACGCTACCGCGACGACAGCAGGGCGTCCGCGGTGGCGGCGGCGCGAAGGGACGCCGACTTCGGGGCGGATAC
>JADLFU010000037.1 GCA_020849655.1 Polyangiaceae bacterium
TCACGGCGACCAACGACGTGCGCGGCCTGGAGGCCGAGCTCGCCCGCGGTGAGGACAGGCTCCGCAGCACGCGCGCGCGCGCCGACCAGGCGTCGCAGGAGGTCGCCGAGCTCGAGGCCCAGCTCGAGCGGTTCACGCGGGAGCGCGACGAGCTGTCGGAGAAGCTCCGCGAGCTCGAGGAGGCCGAGGCCAGCGAGGCCGACGTCGCCCTCGCCGCGCAGGAGCGCCTGCTCGAGCTGCGCGACGAGGAGGCGCAGGCGTCCCGCGCGCTCGACGAGCTGAAATCCCGCACGGCCGCCGCGAGCGCGAAGGTGGCCGCGGCGGACGCGAAGCTCTCGGGGTTCACGCGGCGGCTCTCGGAGATCCAGGCGCGCCGGGAGAAGCAGACCCTGGAGCTCGACGCGCAGCGCGGCGCGCGCGAGGAGCTCGACGTGCGGCGCACCACGCTCGCCGAGCAGCTCGTCGAGCTGCGCGAGGGGAAGAAGCTGTCGGCCGAGGAGAAGCTGAAGCTCGAGGAGGAGCTGAAGACGGTGCGCGAGGGCCTGGTCCTCGCGGAGCGCGAGCTCGACACCGCGAAGAACGAGCTGTCGCAGCGCCGCAACCGGCTGCGCGCGCTCGAGGATCTGGCGAAGCGGCTCGAGGGCGTCGGGGCCGGCACGAAGCACCTCTTGCAGTCGGGAGATCCCGCGGTCCTCGGCATGGTCGGGACGCTCGTCGAGGCGCCGAAGGCGCTGACCGCGGCGCTCGCGGGCCTCCTCGGTGACCGCCTCCAGGACGTCGTGGTCACCGATCTCGCGCGCGGCCGCGAGATCCTGGCGAGCATGGCCGAGGCGAAGCGCGGTCGCGCCGCCATCGTCCCGCTCTCCCCTCCCCGCGTCGTCGCCGCGTGGCCTCGCCTCGAGGGTGAGGGGCTCGTCGGCAGGCTGGTCGATCAGCTCGGGTTCGCGGACGAGCACGCGGCGCTCGTGCGCTCGCTGGTCGGGGGGGCGCTCGTCGTCGAGCGCGCGGAGCACGCGGGCGCGTGGCTCGCGCGGGCCGAGGGCGCGCCCGTCGTCGCCCTCGACGGGACGGTCTCGTTCGCGGACGGCAGGGTCGTCGGCGGGGCGGGCGACGCGGTCGCCGCAGGGATGATCGAGCAGCACCGCGAGATCCGCGAGCTGTTCGACGTGGTCGCCGTGCTCGGCGACGAGGTCACGAAGAAGATCGAGCTGCACCAGGCGCTGCGCAACCGCGCGGCGGAGCTCGGCGCCGCGCTCGACCGCGCCCGCGCCGAGGCGCACGAGAGCGAGCTCGCGGTCGTCACGACCGAGAAGGATCTGCGCCGCGCGGAGGACCAGCTGGCGAATGTCCACACGCGCGTCGAGTCGCTGGCGCAGGAGCTCGCCGATCTCGAGGACCGGCTCGCCGAGGCCGCCGACGAGGAGGCGACCGCGCGCGCCGATCTGGACGACGGGCAGGCCGAGCTCTCCGCGGTCGAGGGCGAGGTCGGCGACGCCGAGGCCGTCCGCGACGGCTGGAGTGAGCGCGCGTCGGCGCAGCAGGGGATCGTCACCGATCAGAAGATCCGCCTCGCGCGCATGCGAGAGCAGGCCGAGGGCACCCGCGCCGGCGCGTCCCGCCTCTCGCGCAGCATCGACGAGCTCGCGCTCCGCAGCCGGCGCCTCGACGAGGAGCTGCTGGAGCTCGCCGCTCGCTTCGGCGCGACCGCGGGCACCCTCTTCGTCGCGCGCGATGGCCTCGGAGACGCCGTCGCCGTCGCTCAGGCGGCCGATCTCGCGCTCGAGGGCGCGCGGCAGCGCTTCGATGTGGCGCGGCACGAGCTCGCCGAGCGCGAGTCCGGGCTGAAGGATCTGCGCAAGCGCTCGGGGGAGCTCGCCGAGCGCCGCTCTCACCACGACAAGGAGGTCTCCCGCCTCGCGATCGAGCTGTCGCACCTGCTCGAGGGCGTCGCGGAGCGCTTCCGCGGGCTCGATCTTCGCCGGATCGTCGGCGACTACCACGCGCGCGCGATGGTGGACGACACGCACCGCGCGCGCATCGGCGAGCTCGGTCAGCTGCTCGATCGCATGGGCCCGGTGAACCTCGACGCCGTGAAGGAGCACGAGGAGGCCGAGACCCGCTTCAACTTCTACACGACCCAGAAGGCCGACCTCGACGGCGCGCTCGCCGATCTCGTCCGCGCGATCGAGCAGATGGACCGCGAGACGAAGAAGCTCTTCAAGGACACGTTCGACAGCGTCAACGAGAAGTTCCAGGCGATCTTCCCCCGGATGTTCCGAGGCGGTGTGGGCAAGCTCCAGCTGACGAACCCCGACGATCTGCTGGAGACGGGCGTCGAGATCCTCGCGCAGCCGCCCGGCAAGAAGCTCGGCAACATCGAGCTGATGAGCGGCGGCGAGAAGGCGCTGACGGCGGTGTCGCTGATCTTCGCGATGTTCCAGCACAAGCCGTCGCCTTTCTGCATCCTCGACGAGGTCGACGCGCCGCTCGATGAGGCGAACGTCACCCGGTACAACGAGGCCATCCGCTCGATGACCGACAAGTCGCAGTTCATCCTCATCACGCACATCAAGCGCACGATGCAGAGCGTGGACGTGCTCTACGGCGTCACGATGCAGGAGCCCGGCGTCTCGAAGCTCGTCAGCGTGAAGGTCAACGAGACGGCCGAGAAGCGCGTCCGCGCGACCGACCAGTCGGTGGCCGTGGCGTGAGCGGGTCCGCCCCGGCTCGAAGCGTGAGCCGGGGCACGACGCTGGCGGCGCTCACCGCGCTCTACGCGGCGCAGGGCGTCCCGTTCGGGCTCGCGGCGGAGTATCTGCCCGTGATCTTGCGGCAGGCCGGCTACACCCGGGTGCAGATCGCGGCCCTCTTCTGGCTCCAGCTCCCGTGGCAATTGAAGCCGCTGTGGGCGTGGATCGGCGACCACCCGGCGGTCATGCCGCGCGCGCGGGTGTGGCTGCTCTGCCTGCAGGTGGCGCTCGCGCTGACGCTCGCCGGGTACGCGCTGTTCGACCCGGCGCGCGGGCTGACGCCGTGGTTCGCGCTCACCGCCGCGGCCGCGCTGCTCGCCGCGACCCAGGACGTCTTCGTCGACGCCTTCGCGGTGCGCGCGCTCGCGGAGGGCGACCGAGGTCTCGGAAATTCCGCGCAGATCGCGGGGTATCGCGTCGGGATCATCCTCGGCGGCGGCGGGATGTTGCTGCTCGCCGGCGAGCTCGGCGCGGGCCGCACGGCGCTGGCGGCCGCGGCGCTCGTGCTGCTCACCGCGGGCGCGGCGTTCGCGCTCCGAGCGCGCGCGTCGGTCGAACCCGAGCCCGTCGTCGCCGCGACGCACGCGAGCCGCGTGTCGGCGATCTGGTCGCTCGCGCGGGTCGCGCTCGGGCGGCGCGCGATCGCGGTCGCGCTGCTCGCGGCCACGTACAAGCTGGGCGTCCACGCCGCCTCGACCCTCGTGAAGCCGATGCTCGTCGACGCCGGCTGGACGGCGAAATCCATCGGGACCGTCGTCGTCACCGTGGGCACCGCCTCCGCGATCGCGGGCTCCGTGCTCGGCGGGCTCGCGCACCGCTACCTCGGCGAGGCGCGCGCGCTCGCGGCGGGCGCGGCCCTGCAGGCGCTCACGATCGTCCCGCTCGCGCTGGCCGAGCGCGCAGGCCTCCCGTACGAGCCGACGGCCGTCGCCATCGCGGTCGAGCACGCCGCGAGCGGGCTCGGCACGACCGTGCTCTTCGCCGCGTTGATGACGGCCACGCACCCGGGGCACGCGGCGATGCACTACACCGCGCTCACCTCGCTGAACGCGCTCGCGATCGGCCTCGGCGGGCTGCTCGGCGCGAGGCTCGGGGACACCTGGGGGGTCGAGCCCGCGCTCGTGGCCGCGGCGGTCCTGTCGCTCGGCCCGCTCTTGCTCTTGCCGTCGTGGAGCGAGCACGCGGCCGCGAGCCGCCGTGGGGCGCCTGCGTGAGCGCGGCGGCTCGTTTGCCCGGCCCTGGCGCGGGTGATAGCCTGCGCGCACTTCATCCATGCTGCAGGCTGGCGAGCTCGTCGAACGGGTCAAGGCGTACCACCCCGGCGCAGACCTCGGCCTGATCAAGAAGGCCTACGATTTCTCGCACCGCGCGCACGACGGACAGACGCGCAAGAGCGGAGATCCGTACTTCATCCACCCGGTGTCGGTCGCGACGATCATCACCGATCTGCGCCTCGACACCGCGAGCATCTGCGCGGGCCTCCTGCACGACACCGTCGAGGACACGACGGCCACCCTCGACGAGATCGGCCGCGAGTTCGGCGCGGAGGTCGCCGATCTCGTCGACGGCGTCACGAAGCTCACGAAGATCGAGTACACGTCCAAGGCCGACCGGCAGGCGGAGAACTTCCGCAAGATGGTCGTGGCGATGGCGCGCGACATCCGCGTGCTGCTCGTGAAGCTCTGCGACCGGCTCGACAACATGAGGACGCTCGAGCACATGTCGGGCGAGGCGCAGGAGCGAATCGCGCGCGAGACGATGGACATCTACGCGCCGCTCGCGAACCGCCTCGGCATGTCGCGCCTGAAGGCCGACCTCGAGGATCTCGCGTTCAAGCACCTCGAGCCCGACGCGTACCGCGAGCTGTCGGCGAAGGTCGCGAAGACCCAGCGCGAGCGAGATCGCTACATCGAGGACGTCTCGCGCACCATCCAGTCGCGGCTCGCGGAGCAGGGCTTCCAGGCCGACGTCACGGGCCGCGCGAAGCACCTCTACTCCATCCGTCGCAAGATGCAGGCGCAGGGCTCGGACTTCGAGCAGGTCTACGACATCGTCGCGTTCCGCGTCGTCGTCGAGACGGTGGCCGACTGCTACGCGGCGCTCGGCGTGATCCACTCGCGATGGACGCCGGTGCCCGGCCGCTTCAAGGACTACATCGCGCTCCCGAAACCCAACAAATACAAGAGCCTGCACACGACGGTGATCGGCCCTGGCAGGGAGCGCATCGAGGTGCAGACGCGCACCCACGAGATGCACCGCGTCGCCGAGCTCGGCATCGCCGCGCACTGGAAATACAAGGAGTCGAAGGCGACGAGCACGCCCGTCGGTCGCGCGGACGGCGAGAGCTTCGCGTGGCTGCGCGAGCTGATGGAGGTGCAGAAGGACCTGAAGGATCCGGCCGAGTTCCTCGAGAGCGTGAAGGTCGATCTCTTCCAGGACGAGGTCTACGTCTTCACGCCGAAGGGCGACGTGCACGTGCTGCCGCGCGGCGCGACACCGATCGATTTCGCGTACGCCATCCACTCGAAGATCGGGGACCACTGCGTCGGCGCGCGCGTCAACGGCGCCATCACGCAGCTGCGCTCCGCGCTCCACTCGGGCGACATCGTCGAGATCCTGACGAGCCCAGGCCAGCGCCCCAACAAGGACTGGCTCGAGTTCGTCAAGACGAGCCGCGCGAAGGCGCGCATCCGCAGCCTGATGCGCGGCGAGGAGCGTGATCGCAGCCTGAAGCTCGGCCGCGAGCTGCTCGAGAAGGGCCTCCACGACCGCGGCATCTCGTACTCGCGCCTGATGAAGAGCCCGGAGGAGCTGAAGAAGCTCCAGCTCGAGTTCAAGGTCCAGACGGTCGAGGAGCTGCTGACGCAGATCGGCTACGGCAAGCTGCCCGCGGCCGACGTCGCGTCCTCGCTCGTCCCCGAGAGCACGCCCGGCGAGCGGGAGGCGCCGCCCCCGACGCTCCGCGAGGGGCGCATCGAGAGCTTGATGCGCAAGGTGACCGGCAAGGACGACCGCGTCATCCGGCTGTCCGGCATCGACGATCTGCTCGTGCGCTACGCGGGGTGCTGCAACCCCATCCTCGGCGACGAGATCGTGGGGTTCATCACGCGCGGCCGCGGCATCACGGTGCACAAGCGCGACTGCGCGAAGGCGTTCGACAGCGGTGATCCGGAGCGCCGCGTCGAGATCCAGTGGGACGCGAAGGCGCGCCTCGAGCGCCCCGTGAAGCTGAAGATCACGACCGCGAATCGCCTCGGCATGATCGGCGTCCTCGGGCAGACGTTCCAGACCAAGGGGATCAACGTCAGCGAGGCGCTGTGCCGCGCCGGCGACGACGGGCGCGCCGTCAACTACTTCACGTTCACCATCGGCGGCGTGCCGGAGCTGCGCACGCTGATGGCCGCGCTCCGCAAGGTGCCCGGCGTCGTCTCCGTGGAGCGGACGTGAGGCTCGTCGCCCGTGCCCTCGCGTGCGCGGCGCTCTCGTCCTGGACGCTCGCGGCGTGCGGCGGCGATGACTCGAAGCCCCCTCCCCTCACCGCCAACCCCGACGCCGTGCAGACGGACCCGACACAGATCGGCGGCCGCCCCGCGAAGGCGCAGAGCGCTCCGCTGCCGCGCGCCGAGTGGGGGCCCGACAAGTGCGCGTCGAAGCGCCCGGAGGGCACCGGCGCCGGCCAGCGGGTGCGCGAGATGGTGCTGCGCGACTGTGACGGCAAGGAGGTCTCGCTCGACGACTACTGCGGCGCCGCGGCGATCTGGCTGTTCATCGGGCACGGCTGGTGCCCGAACTGCAAGAAGACCGCGACGTTCGCCGACGAGATCGCGCGCGACTACGCGGACCGCGGCGTCGTCGCGGTGAACCTCCTCGGTCAGGACGCCGAGTACCACACGCCGACCGCCGAGTTCTGCCGCGCGTGGCGCGACACCTACGGCCTCTCGGACACGATCGTGCTCTTCGACTCCTACGGTGACCAGGTGAAGAGCTTCGAGAACGGCGCGACGCCCATCCAGGTGTTCATCGACGTCGACCACGACATCGCGTCCCGCACGAACACCGCGAACCCCGCGGTCATCCGCGCCCAGATTGACGCCGCACTCGCGCGGATCCCTTTACAATCGGCGCGCGAGCGCGGAGATTGAGCGGCGACGAAGCCATGGACCGGGACGCGCCGAGCTCGCTGAAGACGATCGTCTCGACGTCGGAGCCTCGCGCGCGCGACCGAGGCGTCCTCACGGTGACCGGCGGCGAGGAGGCCGGCCGACTCATCTCGCTCTCCGAGGCGCAGTTCACGTTCGGGCGCTCCGACGAGGCGACCGTGCGGCTCGCCGACGTGTCTCTCTCCCGCATCCACGCGCGGCTCATCCGCGCCGGCGGCCACTGGATCATCGCCGACGCGGGCTCGACGAACGGCACCTTCGTCAACGACGCGCGGCTCACGAAGCCGGTGGCGCTCGCCGACGGCGACCGCGTGCAGCTCGGATCGTCCACGGTCCTGCGGTTCTCGCTCGTCGACCAGGCAGAGGAGCAGTCGCTCCGGCAGGTCTACGAGGCCGCGATGAAGGACGGCCTCACCGGCGTCTCGAACCGCAAGCACCTCGAGGAGCGCCTCGACGCCGAGGTCGCGTACGCGCTCCGCCACGAGACCGAGCTCAGCCTCGTGATGCTTGACGTCGACCACTTCAAGCGCGTCAACGACACCTTCGGCCACCCGGCGGGCGACGCCGTCCTGCGGTTCATGGCGGCGACGCTGCAGCAGACGCTGCGCACCGAAGACCTGCTCGCGCGCTACGGCGGCGAGGAGTTCTGCATCCTTGTGCGCGGCGTCGACGCGAGGACGACCACGACCGTCGCCGACCGCCTGCGCCTGTGGATCTCGCAGAGCCCGGTCGACTGGCAAGGGCAGCAGATCTGGATCACCTCGAGCGCGGGCGTCGCGTCGCTCGCGTGCTGCGGAGAGGCTCGCGACAAGGCGACGCTCGTGTCGACCGCCGATCAGCGCCTCTACAAGGCGAAGCACGGCGGCCGCAACCGCGTCGTGGGGCCCGACGGGCCGTGAAGGGACGCCTCTCGAGCGCCCAGCGTCAGGTGTAGAGCTTCGCGAGCTGGTCGGCGTAGCGCTCGACGACCTTGCGGCGCTTCAGCTTCATCGTCGGCGTGAGCAGATCGTTCTGGACGGTGAAGTCCTCGGCGATGAGCGCGAACTTCTTCACCTTGTCGAACGAGCGGAAGTGCGCCGACGCCTTCTCGATCTCCTCGCCGAGGCGCTTCTTGATGGCCTCCTGCTGCACGAGCTCCTCGAGCGTGCCGGAGAGGCCCGCCTCGGCGGCGAGCTTCTTCACGGCGTCGGGGTCGGGCACGATCAAGGCGACGTTGAAGAGCTTGTTGTCGCCGTAGACCATCGCGTTGATGATGAACGGCGAGAGCTTGAGATCCTCCTCGAGCGGCGACGGCACCACGTACTTGCCGTTCTCGAGCTTGTACTGCTCCTTGATGCGCCCGGTGATGTAGAGGAACCCGTCCGCGTCGTAGCGGCCGAGGTCACCGGTGCGGAACCCGTGGGTCTCGGTCAGCACCTTCGCGTTCTCCTCGGGCCGGTTGTGGTAGCCCTGCATCACGCAGTGGCCGTGGACGACGACCTCGCCGCTGCCGTCGTTGCCGACGCTCTCGTCGATCTCGATCGTGACGCCGGGGATGGGCTTGCCGACGCTGCCGATGCGGCGCGCGGCGGGGCAGTTCGCGCTCGCGATGGGGCTCGTCTCGGTCAGGCCGTAGCCCTCGTAGACGAGGATGCCGAGGCCGTCGATGAACTCGGCGACGTCCTTCGAGAGCGCCGCGCCGCCCGAGAAGGCGTACCGGAGGCGACCGCCGAACTTCGCGACGATCTTGCCGAAGATGAGCTTCTTCGCGAGCGAGAGCTTGATGCCCTCGAAGAAGCCGAGCGGCCTCTGATCGCGCTGCTTCGCGGCCGCGGCGAGGCCCGAGCGGAAGAGCCCCTGGATGGCGCCGGGCTTCTCGCTCATCTGCTTCTGCACGCCGTCGTAGATGCGGTTGAAGATGCGCGGGACGCTGAAGAGCATCGTCGGGCGCACCTCGGCGAGCTCGGCGATGAGCTGATCGACGGCGGAGTTGACGGCGATCGACGCGCCCATCGAGAGCATCGCGTGCAGCTCGCACGTCTGGCCGAAGCTGTGGGCCCACGGCAGGAACGACAGGCTGCGGTCGTCGGGCGAGATCGGGAAGATCTGGTGCACCGCCGAGACGTTGCTCGCGATGTTGTCGTGCGTGAGCAAGACGCCCTTCGGCTGGCCTGTCGTCCCTGACGTGTAGATCAGGCCCATCACGTCGCTCGGATCCGGCTGGAGGGCGGGCACGGGGGCCCCCTCGCCGGACTTGATGAGCCCCGCGAAGGAGTCGGCGCCGTCGCCCTCGAGACAGAGGACGTGCTTGAGCGCGTCGAGCTTGCCGACCAGGCGCTTCACCTTCTCGAACGTCGCGCGGTTCGGCGCGATGAGCACCTTCGCGCCGCAGTCGTGGGTGATGAACTCCCACTCCTCGAGGTGCTGCGCCTCGTACATCGGCACGTAGGCGGCGCCGAGGCCGTAGGTCGCGTAGGCCGCGATGGCCCACTCGGGCCGGTTGTTCGAGATGATGGCGACGCGATCGCCGCGGCCGACGCCGAGCTGCGCGAGCCCGCCGCGCGCGGCGTCGACCCGCGCCTTGACGTCCGCGTAGGTGAGCCACGACCACGTCCCGTCGCGCTTGACGCCGAACAGATCTCGCGCCGCGAACTTCTCGACGCTCTTGTCGAACATGTCGACGATCGTGGTGAATTTCTTCTCGAGTGCGGGCATCGGGGGGGCGAAGCTAGGGCGGATCGCGCGCGCGCGAAAGCCCCGAAAATTGGGCCGCTGACGCTCGTCATCGCTATGGCGTCGGCATGGCAGCAGCCCGGCTCCGAGGCACGTACGGGCGCTCGGCGATCGGCCTCGGCACGTCCGGCCTCGTCGTCGCCGTCGCGGTGATCGTCCCGACCTTCGCGGAGGCGACGCCCCCGAAGGCGCTGCGGGCGCCCGAGCCCGCCGCGTCGACGGCGCAGCCGCAAGCGCCCGTGCCGATGTCCAAGATCACGGCGGCGGCGCCGCGCCCTCGCAACCCGGACGAAGGGAGCGGCTGCGGCCGGAGCTTCCACCCGCCGGTCGACGGCAAGCTCGCGCTGCGGGGCGCGTACCGCACCGGCAGGGCGAAGAGCTACAAGTTCTGTCCGACGTGGAGCGGGTTCGGCCACGTGCGCGGGCGTTTTCACGGCGGCATCGACGTCTCCGCGACGACCGGCACGCCGGTGCGCGCGGGGACCGACGGCACGCTCACCTACGGGAACAACCCCGGCGGCTTCGGCAAGTACGCGCGGCTGAGCTTCCAGCACCCGAAGCGCGGCCGCGACGGCACCTGTCACGGTTCGACGGAGCTCGAGATCATCTACGCGCACCTGCTCGACGAGTCGGTGAAGATCGGCGCGCCGCCCCGGCACGTGCGCGCCGGCGAGGTGGTCGGGCGCGTCGGCTGCACGGGCAACGCGCGCGGGATGTGCTCGCCCTCGCCCGAGTCGCACGTGCACGTCACCGTCCAGCGCCCGGACGCGCGCGGTCGCATCGATCCGCTCGCGTTCTTCGGGTGGCAGGTCCACCGCCCGGACGAGGGTGACAAGGCGAGCGAGTGGGCGAGCTGCTTCGAGCGCTGACCTGAGCGGCGCGCCGCAACCGTCGCCGACCGTGTATCTTCACGTGCATGTCGACGAAGCGCTTCGCGGTGTGGTGGCTCGTGGGATCGGTCGCGTCGATCGCGTGCGGCGGGTCTGGAGAGGCGGACACGCCGGGCGGCGCGGTCGCCTCCTCCGGCGCGGGCGGCGCTGTGGGCACGGCGGGAGGCGGAGGATCGGGCGGCGCCACCGCCGGCACGCGCGCGGGCGGTTCCACCGCCGGCGGGAGCGGCGGCGCGACCGCGGGCGGCGCCGGCAGCGCGGGCAAGGGCGCGTCGCGCGGCTCCTCCGGCGCGGCAGGCGCGGCGGCGTCGAGCGGCGTCGCGGGATCCTCGGGCGCGGCGGCGTCGAGCGGCGTCGCGGGATCGTCGGGCGCGGCGGCGTCGAGCGGCGTCGCGGGATCCTCGGGCAAGGGCGCGTCGAGCGGCGTCGGGGGAGCGACGGCCGGCGGTGGGGGTGCAGGCGGCGCAGGCGGCGCGGGTGGCTGCACGAGCTCCTCGCAGTGCAGCGGCGGCGTGTGCGTCGACGGGATGTGCTGCGCGTCCCTCGCCCAGGTGTGCGGCAGCACCTGCTGCGGCGCGGGCACGGCGTGCCTCTTCGGCACGTGCGTCACGCCCGGCGACGACTGCCAGACCTCCAACGACTGCGCTGCCAGCGAGTACTGCGAGACCGCGCTGGGCGGCGGCGCGGCGGGCAGCGGCGGCGCGGCGGGAAGCGCAGGCAAGGCCGGCAGCGCGGGCAAGGCGGGCGGCGCGGGCAAGGCGGGAGCGGCGGGTGGCGGCCCGGTGTGCACCCAGCCGGTGCCGCAGGCAGGCAAGTGCTTGCCGCTCCCGAAGACCTGCGACTCGACCGGCAACCCGCCGGGGTGTCTACCTTCTTGTGAGTACAAGCCTCCGGTCGGCAAGCTCGACGCGGTCGAGAAGTGGCACTGGGGGCCCGAGAACGCGAAGCTCCTGCCGGCCTTCACCGACGTCTGGGCGACGCCCACCGTGGGGCGCGTGTACGACGCCAACTGTGACGGCAAGGTGGACGAGCTCGACCCGCCCAACGTCGTGTTCGTCTCGGGCAACGACGAGGGCACCTGCTGCCAGTGCAACGGCAAGTCCCCCACCGCGTGCCACACCGGCGTGCTGCGCGTGCTCGACGGTCGCTCGGGCGAGGAGACCTGGTCGCTCCGGCGCGCGTCGGCCGGGTCGTCCGGCTTCGCGGGGCTCGCTGTCGCGCTCGGCGACGTGACCGGCGACGGCCAGACGGACATCGTCGCGATGACCGGCGAGGGGCTCGTCGTCGTCGTCGACGCGACCGGCGCCGTCGTGGGCACCGCCACCCAGGCCGTGGCAGGCGCGAACGCGGCGGCGTTCGGCTGGGGCGGCGGCCTCGCGCTCGGCGATCTCGAGGGCGATGGGTTCCCGGAGATCGCGTACGGCGCCACCGTGTTCACCACGAAGGGGATGGCAGGCACGGGGCAGCTCACCCGGCTGTGGGTCGGCGCGGGCGCGTCGGGCGGCACCGCGAACAACACGGCGCTGTCCTACTTCGTCGACCTCGACGCCGACGGGAAGCAGGAGCTCGTCGCGTCGAACACCGTCTACCGCGCCGACGGCACGATGCTGTGGAACCGCGCGGACATCCCGGACGGGTTCTCGGCGCTCGGTGACTTCGACAAGGACGGCAAGCCCGAGCTCGCGCACGTCGCCGAGGGGAACCTCCGCGTGCTCGACGCGCTCACCGGCGCCACGATCATCGGGGCGTTCAAGCTGCCCGACACCGGCGGCGGGCCGCCCACCGTCGCCGACTTCGACGGCGACAAGACGCCCGAGGTCGGCGTCGCCCAAGCAAAATTCTACTCTGCTGTCAAGATCTCCCTGGCGACCAAGACCGCCAGCCTCCTGTGGAAGACGGCGAACCACGATCTGTCGTCGAACGTGACCGGCTCCTCGGTGTTCGACTTCGAGGGCGATGGCCGCGCCGAGGTCATCTACAACGACGAGTGCTTCCTCTGGGTGTTCGACGGGCCGACGGGCGCCGTGCGGTTCGCGGTGCCCACGACGTCGTTCACCGCCACCGAGAGCAGCGTCGTCGCCGACGTCGACGGCGACGGGCACGCGGAGATCCTGTGGATCGGCAACGGCGTGGATCCCTCGGCCGGGGGTTGGGGGTGCGACGTCGCGCCGTGGAACAAGCCTGATCCGGCGACCGGGCGCCCCGCGTGGGTGAAGCCGAGCTACGGCCCGGCGCAGCGGGGCGTCGCGGTGTTCGGTGACAAGGCGAGCTCGTGGGTCGGCACGCGCACGCTGTGGAACCAGCACGCCTACTACGTCACCAACGTCTGCGACAGCCGCGACAGCGCGTGCGTCGCGCCGAACGTGTACGGCTCCATCCCGAGGGATCAGTCGGAGAACTGGGCCGTCCCGTGGCTCAACAACTTCCGCCAGAACGTGCAGGACAAGGGCCTCTTCAACGCCCCCGACGCCGTCCTCTCGCTCGCCGTCGCGTGCACGTCCCCGTACGAGCTGACGGCCTCGGTGAAGAACCAAGGGCTCGCGGTGCTGCCGGCGGGCGTCGTCGTGGGGTTCTATCTGGTCGGCGCGCCCGACACGAAGCTCGGCGAGGCGACGACCACCTCACCCTTGCTGGCCGGGCAGACCGCGCAGCTCACGTTCAAGCCGGCCTCCGCCGTCGGCAACGACAGCAGCCTGTTCTACGCGAGGGTGATCCTCGATCCTGCGAACCCGAAGTTCCACGAGTGCCGCGAGGACAACAACGAGAGCCCGCGCGTCTCTCCGGCCTGCGTGAAGCCCTAGGGCGAAGGCTGCTTGCACGCTGCCTCGGCCTCGGCGCACGAGCGCCACGACAGCGTGCAGGGGTTGGGGGACGCGCCCGTCGGGTTCGTGCAGGCGCAGCCTTGCACCTCCGTGCAGCTCGACGCGGCGGCGTCCCAGAACGCGAAGGTGCGACGCCGCGCGGGGTCGCACGTGGCTCCCCCGCTGCCTGCGGCGCCGCCCCCTCCGGAGGAGCCGCCGCCGCCCCCCGCCCCCGCTGCGACCTTGACGCCGTCGACGGCGGCGGGCGCGAGCTGGACCCCGCAGGCGCAGTTGCGCGCGGGCTGCTCGCACGTCGCCGGCGCTCCGGCGGCGATCCAGCGCGAGAGCGCCGCCGCCTCGCCGAACCCGAGCGTGCCCTCTCGCGCCGGATCGGCGTCGAGCGGCATCGCCTCCCCCGAGACGAACGCGCGCAGGCGCTCGCGCTCCCCCTCGGCGAGCCCGTCCGCCGCGGCTGGCCCTGCGCCGTTGTCGGGCGAGAAGAGCTCGGGGCCGACCAGCACCTTGTACAGGAGGTAGCTGTTGCCCGGGTTGCCCGGATCGATCCGGGGCATCCCGACGCCGAACAGCGCTGCGCTGCGCTCGGCCGTCGCGGTCGGCCCTCGCAGCGTCTGGACGGCGGTCCGCGACAGCGCCGTCCGCTGGATCGCGTCGTACGACGAGAGATCGAGCCCCAGCACGCCGGCGGGGGCCTCCTGCGAGCCGGCGTGGCACCCGCCGTAGGCGCAGCCGCCGAGCGTGAGCATCGCCTGCTCGTCGGTGCGGCCGGGGGCGCTGGACACGGTCGTGGGCTTGCCGCCCACGTCCACCGACTGCTGCGTCGGCGAGCAGACGCCGCAGAGGCCCGAGGGCGAGGGCGGATCGTGCTTCGATGGATCGAGCGTCGTCTCGAACTGGAACGTGACCGTGCGCTCCAGCTCCGCGCCGTCCCACGCGCGAAACCCGAAGCCGTTGTCCTCCTCGGACGGCTTGCGGAGGATCACGGTGTAGAGCGTGCCCGGCTGGTAGGTGCCCTGCGGCCGGTACACCACCGTGCGCGTGAGAGGATCGTAGTCGGGCTGAAACGAGACGGCGCCGGCGATGGGCGCGCCGCCGTCCGCCGCGAACGAGCCGCCGGTCACGAGCAGGCTCTGCCGCACCGCGGTCTCCGGCAGCAGGTACCGATCGAAGCGGAGCCGGATGGACGCGTCGAGCGGCACGTCGCGGGTGATCTCCCCTCCCCCCGACGCGGGGACGGTCGCGAAGACACGCAGCGGCGGGCCCATCGCCGACGCAGGCTCGGGCACCGCCTTGTCGCACCCGGCGGCAGGCGCGAGCGCGCCCGCTGCCAGCGCGGCGGCGAGGATCAGCTCTCGGCGTACGAGGCCAGCTGCTCCTTCACGACGCCCTCGTCGATGCCGTCCTCCAGGCTGTCCTTCAGGCAGTCCGCGAGCGTGATCAGCATGTCGTCGACGCCCTTCTCCTTCACGATCCTGGCGAGCAGCGCCTTCGCTTCCTTCGAGTTGTCGTCCTTCAAGAACCCCCGGACGGAGTCGACCGTCAGATCCCCCTGAAAGTCGATGTACATGTTCTCCAAGAGATAGCGAATCAGCTCGTTCACGTACGATCTCCTTGCAAGTCGGCAGGGCGGAGGGGGCGCCTCCGTGAGTCTTGGGCGTATAGCCTCCGGGCTGCCCGACCCGCAAGCACGATGCGCCCGCACCGTCATTTTCGCGCGGCGGGGCTGTCATTGGCACCTCGTCGAGAGCTCGGTCGACTCGTGGCAGACCAGGCAGGGGCGCGCGTTCTTGCGGAGCGCCGTCGCGCACCTCGACGCGAACCCGGCGGGGTGCGGGTTGTAGCCGCGCCCGCCCGCCGCGGCCGACGCGTGGCAGGTCGCGCAGTCGCGCTCGGTGTGGCAGCTGACGCAGGCGCTGATGTTCCGCTGGGCCTCGAACGCGTGGTGCTGCCTCGTGCGCGGCGGCTCGGACCACACCGAGGCCGGCGGGTGGAACCTCCCCTGCTTCCGCAAGGCGCCGGGGCTGCCGCTCATGGTCACGCCCGAGCGCTGGTGGCACGGGAGGCAGAACTGCTGCTCCTGGTGGCAGCTCGCGCAGCGCGGGTTGTTCATCCGCGCCTCGATCGGGTGCATGGAGAGGTAGTCGTTCGGGTGGACGTTGCGCGGTCGCACGCGCCCGTCGTGGCAGTCGGTGCAGAACGACTCCGAGTGGCACGACGCGCACGCCTTCGCGTTGTCTCCGGACACCATCTTGTGGCGCGCGATGAAGTCTGCGCCGTGCTCGAGGCTGCCCATCCACCGCGGGGGCGTCAGCTTGCCCTCCTTGAACGTCACCTGCATGCGGCCGTCGGGCACCGACTCGTGGCACACCACGCAGTCGGAGGTGGCCTTGCCCTTCTGCGGGCCGGCGACCGCGTGGCAGGTGAAGCAGCCCTTCATCCGCGGCAGCTGCTCGCGGGTCGCGAGCTCGAGCTCCTGGACGGCGCCGTGGCACTGCTCGCAGTTGATGTTCCGGTCGGCGTGAGCCTTGTGGTTCGAGCGCAGGTGCGCGGCGGGCAGGACCATCCGCGCGACGTCGTTGCCCCTGTCGGGCGTCCAGCCGGCGTGGCAGGTGTCGCAGCTGCCGAACCCCGCGTCCCCGCCCGCGACGGCGCGCAGATCGTCGTGCTTCGAGCCGTGGCAGCCGTCGCAGACCGCGGGCTTCGGCATCATGCGGTCGGCGGTCTTCGTGCTGGTCTTCGCCTCGGCGTGGCAGTCGGTGCACGACATGCCGAGCTCGCCCATGTGCTTCTTGTGGTTGAAGCGGATGGTGATCTGCTGCGCGGGGTACACCACGCGGCTCGGCCCCACGGCGTCGGGGTGCGGGGCGCCGGGGGGCAGGAGCGCCGACGGGGTCGGGCTCCCGTCCGGCGTCGGGCCGCGGATCCAGCGAGGCTGCGCGTCGGCGCCGTCCGACAGCGCAGAGAGCGCCCCGACGACCAGCGCCGCGGGCAAGAGGCCACGCTCGAGCAGGCGGCGCGCGCTCATCGGGCCGCCACCAGCGTGAGCCACGCGAGGACGCGGTAGCGCTGCCCGACGAGCCTGTTGGTGTTGTGCTCCCACTCGACGCGGGTGCGGGCGTACTCGGCGGGCGCGAAACCGGCGCCGAGCACGTAGCCGACGGACGTCGCGCTCTGGTCGGGCCGCAGCTCGTCGCGCCAGTCGAAGATCGACGCCCGCGCGAGCGTGAAGAAGCGCCCGCCGCGGAACGACTTGTCGCCGGAGACGTCGACGCCCTGGCGCGCGCCGCGGTCGCCCGTCTCGAACACGCCCCGGAGCGCCACGCGGGCCGAGTCCCAGCGGTAGCGCGCGTTCGCCGCGCCGAGCCAGTCGCGGAGGGAGTGAGGATCGTTCGCCTCGGGGTTCGACGTCACGACGCCGCCGCCGCCGCCCGGCACGACGCCGGTCGCGGCGACGGGCGTGGCGGCCGGATCGTCGTCCGTCTGGTACCAGCGCGCCCCGCCGCTCGCCGCGAGATCGAGGCGGTCGGTCACGGTGAGCGCCGCGCGCAGGGTCGCGGTCTTCATGCCCCAGTGCGTGAACCAGTTGAAGATCGAGTCACCGTCGAAGGTCGGGCGGAACATGTCGTAGTCCGCGGTCACGGTGAGGCGCCTCGTCACGAAGCCATCGACGCTCGCGTAGTAGGACGAGACGAGGCGGTTGTAGAGATCGTAGACGATCCCCGCGCGCGCCGCGCCCCACCGCCCGGCCGTGCCGTCGACCGCGTAGCCGACGCGCTCGCTCGAGGTGCGCGTCCCCGACGTCGTGCCGAAGGCGCCGGACGCGTCGGGGAGCGCGTTCGTCGTCGCGACGCCGCGGTTCGAGACCTTGCGGTAGTCGAGGCGCCCGTGGATCCACGTCGGGCCCGCGCTCTCGATGGCGACGCCGTACGCGGGGGCCATCGCGGCCTGCTGGAAGTGGCGAAAGGCGTCGGGCGAGCCGTCGAGCGTCGACTGGCGATCGCCGCGGGAGACGCCGCCGCGCTCGAACCGCCCGAGCGAGAGCGGCAGCCCGCCTCGCTGCTCGAAGCCGCCGTACGCCTCGACGTGGACGTACGGCGGCGTGATGCGCACGAGCGCGCCGTCGAACGACCACCACCCGAGGGAGTCGACCACGTACTGGCGCCCCGCGCGGACCCCGAGCCAGCCCCCCGCGAGGTTGCGGCCCTCGACGTAGCCGTACATGAGATCGAGCGGCGCGTCGGAGAGCCCCGGCGTGAAGCGCGTCCCCGCGGCGCCCGCGTCGTAGCGGCGCTCGGTCGCCTCGACGCCGAAGTCCGCGTCGAGCCGGACGCGGAGCTTCACGAAGAGCTGCGGGCCGCCCGGGCGCTCCTCGGGCAGGAGGCTGTAGAGGCCGACCCCGAGCGTCTGGGTCACCCTCCGCCGGAAGAGGATCGGATCGCCGAACGGGCTCCTCAGCGAGTACGCCTGCGCGGCCGTGTCGGAGGTGACCTCGGCCTCGAGCGCGCGCGCGGACGGCGCCGCGAGCGTGACGCCGCCGAACGCGAGCGCGCCGGCGACCTTGAGGAGCGGTCGAGGGCCCAAGGGGGCGGACCGTACACGAGAACACATGGGGCAGGCGAAACGATTGCGCGTCAGGCGCGCCGCGCGCGCGACCGCAGCCTCCACGCGAAGCCGAGCGCGACCGCGACCGCGAGCGCCGCGGCGACCCAGCCCCAGGCGTCGCGAGGCGCCGCGCGCAGCCGCTCGAACAGCCGCGGGCCGAAGTAGCTGACGGCGAGCAACGGCGGCGTGTACCCGATGACCGAGCCCCAGAAATGCGTCCAGAACCGCACGCGGGAGACCCCGAAGAACGCGTGGAGCAGCGGCGGCATCCAGAGCACGAAGCGCAGGACCACGACCGTCGCGAACGCGCGTCGCTCGAGCGCCTCGTCGTAGCGGCGGAGCCGCGCGGGGATGCGCGAGGCGAACCAGTCGCGCGCCACGAACCGCGCGAAAGAGAACCCCACGACGCTCGCCGACATCGTCCCGGTCATCGACAGCGCGAACGCGACGGGCCACGGCCACACGAGCGGCGCCGCGACGATGAACACCGTGCCCGGCACGCCGAAGGGCTGCAGCGTGGTGTAGGCGCCGATGAACGCGAGGTAGCCCCAGGGCCCGAGCGCGAGCAGCGCGTCCCTCGCGCGCTCCGGCGCCGCGAAGCGCTCGAACAGGCCGAGGTGGTACGCGAGCGCGAGCAGCGCGAGCACCGTTGCGACCGCCGCGACGCGCGCCTTGACCATCGTCATCGCCCGATACCACGCCGTCCCTCGGGCGCACGAGGGCGTGGCGGCGCGGCGGCGCTTGACCTACGAGGCCGGCCATGTCGAAGGCGCCGCTCACGCTCGAACAGCTGTCGGGGATCGATCAGTCGCTGAGCGACGAGGAGCGCCTGGTGCAGCAGTCGGTGCGGCGGTTCGTGCGCGAGCGGTTCCTGCCGGGCGCGGGCGCGCGGTTCGAGGAGGAGCGGTTCCCGGTGGAGCTGATCCCCGAGATCGCGTCGCTCGGCCTGCTCGGCGCGTCGCTCACCGGGTACGGCTGCGCGGGGATGAGCGCGGTCAGCTACGGGCTCGCGCTCTCGGAGCTCGAGTACGGCGACAGCGGCCTGCGCTCGTTCGCGAGCGTCCAGGGCTCGCTCGCGATGTACCCCATCTGGCGCTACGGCACGGACGCCCAGAAGGAGCGCTGGCTGCCCGGGATGGCGCGCGGGGAGCTCATCGGGTGCTTCGGCCTGACCGAGCCCGACGCCGGCAGCGATCCCGGCGCGATGAAGACCCGCGCGCGCCGCGACGGCGACGACTACGTGCTCACCGGCACGAAGATGTGGATCACGAACGCCCCCATCGCGCACCTCGCCGTCGTGTGGGCGAAGGTCGACGAAGGCGGCGCCGAGAGCATCAAGGGCTTCGTCGTCGAGCGCGGCGCGCGGGGCTTCGACACGCCCGTCGTGAAGGGCAAGATGTCGCTCCGCGCGAGCTCGACCGGAGAGATCGTCCTCGACGGCTGCCGCGTGCCGCGGGAGAACATGCTCGACGGCGCGACGGGGCTCGGGGGCCCGCTGTCGTGCCTCACGCAGGCGCGCTTCGGGATCGCGTTCGCGGTGCTCGGCGCCGCGAAGGCGTCGTGGGAGGCGGCCGCCGCGTACGCTCAGAACCGCGTCGCGTTCGGCAAGCCCATCGCGGCGAAGCAGCTCATCCAGGAGCGGCTCGTCGACATGGCGCAGGAGATCGCGAAGGGCGAGATCATGGCGATGCACTTCGCGAGGCTGAAGGATCAGGGGAGGCTCTCGCCCGCGCAGGTGTCGCTCTGCAAGCGCAACAACTGCAAGATCGCGATCGAGGTGTGCCGCGAGGCGCGCGCCATCCTCGGCGGCAACGGCATCCTGCTCGACTACCCGGCCATCCGGCACGCGTTGAACCTCGAGAGCGTGTTCACGTACGAGGGCACGCACGAGGTCCACACGCTGATCCTCGGCAAGGCGCTCACGGGGCACGACGCGTTCTGATGGACTTCTCCCCGACCGAGACCGATCTCGAGGTGCAGCGGGCCGCGCGGGCGTACGCGCAGCGGGTGATTGCGCCGCGCGCGCACGAGCTGTCCGAGGGCGAGATCTTCCCGGAGGCCGAGGTGCGCGGCCTCGCCGAGCTCGGCCTGATGGGCGTGAACGTCCCATCCGACCTCGGCGGCGCGGAGGCCGGCGTCGTCGCGTACTCGCTCGCCATGCAAGAGGTCGCGGCGGCGTGCGCGTCGACGGCCGTGACGATGTCCGTCACGAACATGGTCGCCGAGATCATCACGAGGTTCGGCACGCGCGACCAGGCTGAGCGCCACGTCCCCCGCCTGTGCAGCGGCGAGTACGTCGCCGGGTCGTTCGCGCTGTCGGAGCCCGAGGCGGGCAGCGATCCGGGCGGCATGCGCACGACCGCGAAGAAGACGGCGACCGGCTGGGTGCTCGACGGACAGAAGCAGTGGATCACCTCGGGCACGCACGCGGGCGTCTTCGTCGTGTGGGCGCGCACGGGCGAGCCCGGCACGCGCGGCATCTCGTGCTTCCTCGTCGAGCAGGGCGCGAAGGGCCTGAGGATCGGCAAGCGAGAGGACAAGCTCGGCCTGCGCGCGTCGTCGACGGTGCCGCTCGCCTTCGAGGGCTGCGAGGTGCCCGACGCGGCGCTGTTCGGCCCGCAGGGCGGCGGGTTCAAGATCGCGATGACGGCGCTCGACGGCGGGCGCATCGGCATCGCCAGCCAGGCGTGCGGCATCGCGGCGGCGGCGCTCGCGGCCGCGACCGACTACGCGAGGCAGCGGCGCGCGTTCGACCGGCCGATCGGGGATTTTCAGGCCATCCAGTGGATGCTCGCCGACTCGCGCACCGAGCTCGACGCGGCCCGCGCGCTGACGCTCCGCGCCGCCTGGCTGAAGGGACGAGGGCAGCCCTTCTCACGCGAGGCCTCGATGGCGAAGCTCTTCGCGTCGGAGGCGTGCAACCGCGCCTGCCAGAAGGCCGTGCAGGTGCTCGGCGGCTACGGCTACACGCGGGAGTTCCCGGTCGAGCGGTACCTGCGCGACGCGCGCGTCACCACGATCTACGAGGGCACCAGCGAGATCCAGCGGACGGTCATCGCGAGGATGCTGCTCGCCTGACCGCGACGGGCCACGCCGCCCACGCGAGCGCGACCGCGGGCGACAGCAGGAGCCACGGCGCCCCGCCCGGCCGCGCCGCTGCGTGGAACCCGACGAGCGCCGCAGCGGTGACCGACGCGCCGCACGCGCCGCCGAGCGCCGCCGTCCACGGTCGGAGCGCGAGCCACCCGAGCGCCGGCGCGAGCGCGAGGAGCGACGCCGCGAGCGCGACGGGGGACGCGTGACCGTCGACCGCGCTCGCGGCGTCTCGCCACGTCGGCCCCGCGGCGCCGACGATCACCGACGCGTGTGAGAACCCATCGACCGTGGGCGTCAGCCCCGCGCCGGGTGCCCTGGGGAACAGCGCCGCGACGGGCACTCGACCGGACGCGACCGCGAGGCTCGCGAGGACGGACACCGGCAGCGCGCCGAGCCACGCGCCGAGGAGGGCCCGCGCGCGCCCCACCCCGGCGAGCGAGAGCGCCGCGAGCTCTCCCCGCCTCGCAGCCCGCGCAGCCACCAGCCACGCCGACAGCGCGCCGAGCAGCGGTGTGAGCGCGGCCACCCTCGCCGCGCGATCACCCAGCGTCATCCACGGCTCGTCGACGAGCGACATCACGGCCCACGCGAGCGCGGCGAGCGCCGTCGACCCCAGCGCGGTGTCGACGAGCAGCCTCCGATCGAGCGGCGTCACTTCGCGGCGCGCTCGGCCCAGAGGTGCGTGATCAGCGCGCCGACGGCCTTGTCCATCACCGCGCGCGCGGTCGACACCTTGCCGGGGACGCCGTTGATGATGATCGAGAACGCCACCGGAGATCTCCCCGCGGGCGCCATCACGTACCCGGAGAGCGACGCCGCGCCCTCGAGCGTGCCCGTCTTGGCGCGCACGATGCCCCGCGACGGCGTGTCGCGGAAGCGGTGGCGCAGCGTGCCGTCCTGCCCCCCGACCGCCAGCTGCGCGACGAACTCGCTCGAGATCGCGCCGTCGCGCATCGCCGCGCGCAGCACCTTCGTCATCACGCTCGCGCTCACGCGGTTCGCGTCGAACAGGCCCGAGCCGTTCTTCACGACCGTGCCCTCCTCCGCGGCGCCGATCTCGGCCAGGTACTGCGTGACGACCTCCGCCGCGCCGCCGGCCTTCGCGGGGCGACCCTTCTCCTCGAGCGCGAGGGTCTTCCACACCATCTCGGCGTAGAAATTGTCGCTCTGCTTGCCGAGCTCGTACAGCAGCGTCGACAGCGGCTTCGAGCGGTGCACAGCGATGGCGGGCGCGCGGCTGCGCTCGCCGCCGAGCTTGACCTCCCCCGCGAACGCGATCTGCGCCTCGGCGAGGAGCGCCTTGACGACGTAGCCGCCGAGGAGGCGAGGGTCCTCGACCCGGCGGGTGAACGACAGCGCGCGGGAGGACTCGGGGATCGATCCCGCGAGCTGCGCGGTGAGGCGGCTGCCCTTGCCCGAGAGCGTGAGGATGACGTTCTGCGCGGCCGCGCCGTCGACGGTCTTGACCTGCCCGTCGACGTCGACGAACCCCGGCGGATCGAAGGTCGCCTGCGCCGCAGACCCGGCCGCGCCCGGGCGGACCGTGAGCGTGATGGTGTTGCCGTTGACCGCGAGGGCAGAGATCGGCGCGCGGAAGGACGCCCACTCGTTCGGCTGCTGCTCGAACGCGGGCGGCGTGAACTGCTCGTCGAAGAACCGCTGATCGACGAGCAGGTTGCCCTCGACGCGCTTGACGCCTGCGGCCTTGAGGTCGCGCACGAGCTCCCAGAGATCGGCGGTGGTGAGCGACGGATCGCCCGAGCCGCGCAGCACGACGTTCGCCGCCGCGCCGCCCTTCACCTTGCCGTAGAGCGCCGTCACGTACCGGTGGGACCCGTGGAGCTTCGCGAGCGCGGTCGCGGCCGTCAGCACCTTAGCGTTGGAGGCGGGGTTGAGCGCGCGCTTCGCGTGCTTCGACGCGAGCACGTCGCCGGTCTCGACGTCGACGAACGACGCCGTCACGGTGCCGCCGAGCTCGTCGACCTTCGCGCCGAGCGCGTCGAGCGCGTGCTTCAGCGCGGGCACCCGGGAACTCCCGCGTGCCTGGCCGGCCTCCGCTGCGCTAGAAGCGGGGGCAGATGAAGGCGCGCCCTGCGACTCGACCCGCGGCGAGATCGAGAGCGGCGCCGCGACGAGGGACACGATGAGCGCGCGCCGTACCCAGGCCACGCCGATACCGACCACGACGCGGCGCCGCTGGCAAGCGCTCGCGCTCGTCGCGTCCCTCGCGGGTTGCCGCGGGGGCGACGCACGGCGGCCCGCGCTCGAGGTCGTCATCGGCGAGCCGCCCGCGACGCTCGATCCTCGCTACTGCACCGACGCCGCGGGGATGCGCGTCTCACGCCTCGCGCACGCGGGGCTGGTGCGCCTCGATCCCGACACGATGGAGCCGCGCCCGTACGTCGCCGAGTCCCTCGAGTGGGCGGGGGATCGAGAGGTGCGCGTGACGCTGCGGCCGGGCGTGAGGTTCGCTGAGGCAGACCGCGAGGTGACCCCCGCCGACGTATGCGCGACGCTGGGCGCGCTCGCCGACCCCCGCGTCGCGAGCCCGCATCGCGCCGTCGCGAGCTCGTTCGGCGCGTGCACGCAGACCGGCCCGCGCGCGCTGTCGCTGCGCCTCGACCTGCCGCGCGCGACGGTGGAGACCGATCTCGAGGTGCCGATCCTGCGCGCGGACGAGGCGCGGTCGCCGCCACGACCCGACGGCTCCCTCGACGGGCTCGGGCCGTTCCGCGTGCGGGGCTCGCAGGCCGGTCAGATCGAGCTCGAGGCCCGCGAAGGCGGCGCGCTGCCCAGGCCCGCGCACGACGTGGTGGTTCGGGTGGTGCGCGACGAGAACGCCCGCGCGCTCCGGCTGCTCGCGGGCAAGGCCGACGTCGTCCCGAACGGCCTCTCGCCGCCGCTGCTCTCCGCGGTATCGAGCGAGGGGTACGCCGTCGTCCGCCGACCGGGCGCGGGGTTCACCTACCTCGTGCCGCGGGCCGATCAGGCGCCGTTTCGAGACGCGGACGTCCGACGCGCGGTCGCGCTCGCCCTCGATCGTCCGCTGCTCGCGCGGACGCTGCTCGGCGGCGCGACGGTGGCGGACGGCCCGCTGTCACCGGCGAGCTGGGCGTACGTCCCGCCGACGGAGACGATCACGAGGGACGTCGGGCGCGCGCGCTCCACCTTCGCTGCGCACGGCGTCTCGAGGCTCACGCTGCTCGTGAGCTCGGATCGAGCCCGGGGCGTGCTCGCCCGCGCCATCGCGCAGATGCTCGGCGAGGCCGGGGTCGAGGTGGAGGTGCAGCCGCTCGAGCTCGGGGTCTTGCTCTCGCGGCTCTCGGTCGGCGAGTTCGAGCTCGCGCTCCTGCAGATCCCGGAGGTCGGCGAGCCGAACGTGCTCCGCTGGTTCTTCCACTCCGCCTCGACGCCGGAGGGGGGCCACGGCGCGAACCGCGCGCGCTTCCGCGACGCCGAGATCGACGCCGCGCTCGACGAGGCCAGCGTCGTGCCAGACCGCGCCCGGCGCCGCGCGGCCTACGCGCGCGCGCTCGCGAGGATGTACGCGCAGACGCCCGTCATCCCGCTCTTCCACGAGGACCACGTCGCCGCAGTGTCGGCGCGCGCCGCGACGTTCGCGCCGAGCGTCGACGGACGCTGGCTGGGCCTCGCCACCGTTCGCTGAACAAACGACGAGCGCTTTCAGCTTGAACTCTCCTGGCGGCCGGGCAACATAACGCGCGAGCCCGGTCCTGGCCGACGAGCCAGCCCGGGACTTCGACCTTTTGTAGCGATCATGGACCCTCTGAGCACCGACGCGCCCGCAGCGAGCGGGGGCTCGTTCCGCTTCGTCGACGTGGCCAGGCTCGTGCTCAAGCACGTGTTCTGGGTGGTGCTCTGCGCCGTGCTGTTCCCGGGGGCGGCCTTCCTCTGGACCAAGCGCCAGACGAAAATTTACGAGTCCGTGATGTCGGTGGTGTTCGACTTCCCGAGCGTCGCGGCGTTCGGGCGGAAGGTCGACGGCTACGATCCCTACTCCGACTACCTGTCGCGCGCGTCGCAGGTCGAGGTCGAGCTGCAGCTCCTGCAGTCGCAGCGGGTGGTCCGCCAGGCGGTGCTCGAGACGGGCCTGCACCTCGACCAGCAGTACGTCCGCGCGAACTTCGGCCCGAAGGCGGGCAAGCTCTCCGCCGAGGACGTCGCCGCGTCGATCCGCGGGCGCATCCGGGTGGAGATCGCGCGCAACGGCTTCTCGGCGCGCATCTTCCTCGAGGACGCCGACCCTCCGGGGGCGAAGCGCGCGCTCAACGGCCTGCTCGACACCTACACCCGCATCTCCGCGGAGGACGCGCTCGGCAGCAGCGGCGCGGTGCTCGAGTTCCTGGGGCAGCAGCTGACGAGGCTGCAGCGCGACGTGGAGTCGTCAGAGCTCGCGCTCCACGATTTCAAGCTGAAGCGCAACCTGCTGAGCGTCGCCCTGAACGACCAGTCGAACCTGCTCCGCGAGGAGATCGACTCGCTGACGAAGGCCGTGACGCAGGCGTCCATCCGCCGCGCGCACCTTGCCGCCCGCTCCCAGGCGCTCGCGAGCGTGACGCACAACACGCCCGACAACATCCCCGCGCAGGAGCTGCTGGCCGACCCGCTCCTGTCGCAGATGCGCGCGCAGTACCTCACCGCGAAGCTCGACCTCGCGAATCAGGAGATCTCGAACCGCGGCAAGGAGCACCCCGACGTGCGCGCCGCGCGCGCGAAGATGGAGCACGCGCTCGACGCGTACATCGTCCAGGTGCGCAACCTCCAGGGCGCCGCTGCACGGGAGGCGCAGGTGTTCGCGAGCGAGGCCGGCGCGCTCCGCGGGATGCTCGAGAAGGCGAAGGCCCGCGCGCTCGATCTCAGCCTGCAGGAGATCGAGTACAAGCGCCTCGCGCGGAGCGCCGTCACGAACCAGAAGGTCTACGACAACATCCTCGACCGGATGAAGGACGTCGATCTCTCGAGGACGACGCAGCTGCGGGCGATGCGCGTCGTCGACGCGCCGTCTCTGCCCTCGTCGCCGATCCGACCGAAGGTGAGCGCCAACGTCGCCGCGGGGCTCGGCCTCGGCGTCCTGATGGGCCTGCTCATCGCCGTCGCCCGCGAGCTCTCCGATCGCACGATCAAGACCCCGCAGGACATGGAGCAGAAGCTCGGAATCCCGGCCCTCGGCGTCATCCCGATCGCCGCGGATTCAGCCAAGAAGAAGCCCGCGCGGCGTCGCGGCGAGACGACCGACGCGCCCGAGCTCATCGTCCACTTCAAGCCGACGTCGATGATCGCCGAGGCCGCGCGCAGCATCCGGTCGAACGTGCTCTTCATGAACCCGGACCACCCGCCGAAGGTCATCCTGATCACGAGCGCGCTCGCGGGAGAGGGCAAGACCACGACGGCGACGACGCTGGCGGCGACGTTCGCGCAGACGGGCAAGCGCGTCGTGATCGTGGACATCGATCTGCGGCGCCCGAGGTTGCACCGCGTGTTCGGCGTCTCCTCGCAGATCGGCGTCACCACATGCTTGCTCGGCGAGTCGCTCGACGAGGCGCTCTCGGAGACCGTGGTGCCGAACCTCTGGGTCTTGCCGTGCGGGCCTACCCCGCCGAACCCGGCCGAGCTCGTGATGAGCGACCGGATGAGCCAGCTCTTGAAGGAGCTGTCGTCGCGGTTCGACCGCGTGATCGTCGACTCGCCGCCGGTCAACCCCGTCGCGGACGCGTCGATCCTGGCGACGCGGGTCGACGGCACCATCCTGGTCTCGCGCGCCTTCGAGACCGGCATCGATCACGTCCGGGCGGCGAAGCGGTCGCTCGTCGACGTGAAGGCGAGCATCCTCGGCGGCATCTTGAACGCCGTCGACCTCAAGCGCTCGGAGTACAAGTACTCCTATTATTACCGGAGTGACGGGTACGCGAGCGCCGAGGCCGACGCGGCGGAGTGACGCGTCTCTTCAGAGCGCGGCGTGGACGGCCTGGACCACCTCGTCGACCTGGGCCGGCTCGAGCGACGCGGACAGCGGCAGCCGGACGAGGCACGACGCGGCGAGATCGGTGACGGGGAGCTCCCCGACGGCGCGGCCGAGCCGCCGGCCAGCCGGCGAGGAGTGCAGCGGCACGTAGTGGAACACCGCGTGGACGCCCGCGGCCTTCAGGCGCTCGATGAGCCGCGTACGGACGTCGAGCGACGGCAGGACGAGGTAGTACATGTGCCCGTTGTGCACGCGGCCCTCGGGGATGATGGGGCGACGCGCGTCGCCTCGGCGCTCGAGGTCCGCGAAGGCCTCGTGGTACTGCGCCCAGAGCGAGAGGCGCGCGGCGGTGATGCGCTCGGCCTCCTCGAGCTGCGCCCAGAGGAACGCCGCCACCATGTCGCCCGGCAGGTACGACGAGCCGATGTCGACCCAGGTGTACTTGTCGACCTCTCCCCGGAAGAACGCGCTGCGGTTGGTGCCCTTCTCGCGCAGGATCTCGGCGCGGGGCGTGAAGCTCGGCTCGTTGACCAGCAGCGCCCCGCCCTCGCCCGAGATGAGGTTCTTCGTCTCGTGGAACGAGAGCGCGCCGAGCACGCCGAACGTGCCGAGCGCCCGGCCGCGGTACGACGCCATCGCGCCCTGCGCGGCGTCCTCGACGAGCGCGACGCCGCGCGCCGCGCAGATGCGCGAGATCTCCTCCATCTCGCAGCCCACCCCCGCGTAGTGGACGGCGCACACGGCGCGGGTGCGCGGGCCGATCGCGGCGTCGAGCAGCCGCTCATCGAGGTTGAAGCAGTCGGGGCGGACGTCGACGAACACGGGGACGGCGCCGCGCAGCACGAACGCGTTCGCGGTCGACACGAAGGTGAACGACGGCATCACGACCTCGTCGCCCGGCTGGATCTCGAGCAGGAGGGCCATCATCTCGAGCGCGGCGGTGCACGAGTGCGTGAGCAGCGCGCGCTTGGCGCCCGTCGTGGCCTCGAGCCACGCGTGGCACTTCTTCGTGAACGCGCCGTCGCCGGCGAGCTGCAGCGAGTCGATCGCCTGGCGCGCGTACTCGAGCTCGCGCGCGCGGACGTGCGGGATATTGAAGGGGATCTTCATCATGGGTCGCGCGAGGTGGCGCTGCGGCGCGAGGGGTCAGGTGCCCCCCGGGGCCTCCGCGTTCGACCCCGCTCGCCCGAGCGTCGGCGCGAGGGTGCGCTACGCGCTCCGGGCCGTCAACCTCGCGCGGACGCGCCCCGTCAGCCAGACCGATCCCGCGGCGCACGCGACCGTCAGCAGCCCGTAGAGCGGCATCGTCAGGCGGGTCTCGCGCGTCGCCAGCCAGACCAGCAGGGCGGTGAGCGCGAGCGGCGCCGCGGCGAGGAACGCGGCGTCGAGCCGGGACCGACGCGCGACCACCGCGACGCCGATCAGCGCGAGCAGCGTCGTCGACGCGTTGATGAGCAGGAGCGCCCCGAGCAGCGCGCGCGAGCCCTGCGCGAGGCCGCTTCCGCCGTCGAGGCTCACGCGGAACGTCGAGGCGCGCGGGCTGAACCAGGTCTTCAGCGCCATGCTCACCGGCCTCCAGACGTAGAGGCGAAGCGGGGCCGCGCGGTAGCGCTCCCTGGTCAGGCGGGCGAACGCCTGGTTCATCTCGGGTGTCATCACGCCGTTGCCGGCCTCGATCTTCACCCACAGCGCGGCGACCTCGGCGCGCTCCTCGGGCGACAGGTAGCCGCCGCTCGGGGGCTTGAACGTGTCGGTCCAGACGAAGGGCTCGGCGAAGCTCGCCATGTAGCCGTCGAATTCCTTCGTGTGCATGTTCGTGTAGGGCGGCCGCGACGCGTACGCCTGCACGAGCACGAAGGGCGCGCCGTACGCCCGGCTCGCCCACGCGTTGCGCGCGACCCACGGGGCGAACGGCGCGGCGCACGCGGCGCCGAAGAGGGCGATCGCCACGCCGGTCCGCGCCCACGACAGCGACCGCGCGCGCCGCTGCTCGAGCGCGATCTGGGCGCCGAAGACCGCTCCCACCGGGATGAGATACGGCCGCGTCAGCGCCGAGACGCCCATCGCCACGCCTGCCAGCACGAGCCAGCGCCCCGCTCGCTCGGCGTCCCTCGCGCGCGTCGCCGCCCACGCGGCGAGCACGAACGCGAAGCCGGAGAGCCCCTCCGACATGAACTGGATCGCCGTCCCCGCCGGGAACGGCAGGAGCGCGTACAGCCACGCGGCGAGCGTCGCCTCCCGCGCGCCGAGGCGCCGCAGCGCGGTGTCGTGGAGGAGCGCCACGACGGCGGCGTCGAGCGCGCACTGCACGACGCCGAGCGCGACCCAGCTCTTGCCCGTCACGAGCCACACGAGCGCGATCAGCAGCGGGTACGTCGGCGGCCGCTCGAACGTCGAGACGTGCGCCGGCGAGGTGTCCGTCGAGAAGCCGTAACCAGAGAGCACCCCGTGGGCGAGCGCCGCGTAGTCCGGCGTGTCGCCCGACTGGTTGTTCGCGATCGGCACGATCGCGAGCAGCGCGAGGCGGAGCGCGAGCGCCGCCACGACGGGCGCCGTCCACGCGGGGAGCCGCCGCGTCACCGGCGCGCCCTGTGCGCGCGGGCGCGCTCGCCCCAGATGTAGTCGGGGGCCTCGGCGCCGAGCATGAAGAGCGTGTCCCAGATGGTCACCGCGCCGTCGTACGGCGGGTGCAGCTGCGGATACTCGGGGTAGTCGTACTCCGCGTACGCGAGCTCGAGGCCCGCGGCCACGAAGCGCTCGGGCTCGAGGTACGCCGCCGCCGACGGACCGCTCAGGTAGCGCGTGGCCCCGACGGCTCGCACGATCTCGACGAGGCGCGGGCTGCGCTCGCCGCCGACGCCGAGCTCCGACGCGCGCACGAAGCGCGTGTGCTCGACGCCGAGCGCGCGCGCGAGCCGGACGGTGGACGCGATCGTGAACTCGCACAGGCTCTCGGTCGACTCGGCGTAGATCTCGTCGACGAGCGGCGCGAATTCCGTGAAGTGCGGCGCGCGCGCGTACGACTGGCGGAGCGTCTGCGCGTGCTTCTTCGCCCAGCGCGCGGCCGGATTCGTCTTCACGTCGAGGATGCGCAGCCCCTCGTCGACGTTGCCGGCGGCGCGGACGGGGATGGTCATCCACTGCGTGCCCTGCGAGGTCTTGACGCGGTTGCGGTTGCGCCAGCCGTGCTTGTCGTACTGCACGTCGTCGTAGAACACGAACACGTCGGCCTGGTGGACGAGGTCGAAGTAGCCTCGCCAGGGGACGTACGATGGCTGGAGGATGACGCAGGTGGACGTCATCCGGGCTGCTCCCCGCGCAAGACCCCCATGTAGAGCGCGTCGACCAGCTCACCGCGCAGCAGGAACTCGCGCCGGAGCACGCCCTCCACGCGGAACCCCTCGCGCGCGTAGGCCGTGATCGCGCGGGTGTTCCGGGTGTGCACCGTGAGCCAGACCTTCTGCAGCTGGAGCGCCTCGAACGCGTGCGCGAGCGCAAGGCGGGTCGCCGCGCGGCCCACCCCCCTGCCCCGGTGCTCGGGCGCGCCGAGGTAGATGGAGAACCGCGCGGTGCCGACGCGGCGATCGACGCGGTCGAGCACGACGTTGCCGACGTGGGCGCCGTCGTCGACGATCGCGAACGCAGCGACGGTGTCGTCGGTGAGCGCGCGGTCGATGAACGCGAGGGTGCGCTCCATCGTGGGCTCGCTCGCGACGCCGACGTCGTCGCGCACGTCGTCGCGCTGCATCCACGCGAGCATCGCCGCAGCGTGCGCGGGCCCGAGGGGCTCCAGCTTCACGGTCATGTCGGCGCGCCTTCTCTCACGTCCCCTCGCCGTTCGCCACAGGGCTCCGGTCACGGGCCGATCGGGCGCGGCGGGCGCCTGGACGGCACGAGCGTCGAGGACACGGGGCGCGCCGCCTCGAGCTCCGAGATCCGCGCCTGCGACGCCGTGTCCGACGGATCGAGCGCGACGGCGTGTCGGAGGGCGACGAGCGCGCGATCACGCATCCCCGCGAGGACCGCGGCGTCGGCGGCCGCGCGGTACCCCTCGGCGGTCGGGTTCGCGTCGACCGATTTCTGAAGCACGAGGTAGGCGCCCACGAGATCGCCGGCGGCCCGGTGCAGCTGCGCGGCCCACGCCCACGCCGCGCCGCAGTCGCTCGCCGTCAGACAGCGGGCGGACGTCACGATGCGCGTCGCGCGCTGCATCCGCTTGAAATCCTTCGCGGTGGCGGCGCGCTCGGCGAGGGCCGCGAAGCAGTCGGTCGTCGCGCCGCGGCTCCTGCAGGACTCCTCGAACGCGTCGAGCGCGCGCGCTTGCTCGCCCGACTCCCACAGCACCTCTGCGTCGAGGCGGGCGCCCGGCGCGGAGGAGTCGGGGCACGCGCGCAGCTTCTCGCGCGCGGCGACCACGCGCGCGAGGCACGCCGGCCTCGCGTCGCCGTCGCAGCCGGCGCCCGGCGTCCTCAGCGTCCGGAGCGCGGCCTCCGCGTGCGCCACGAGGACGGCGACCTCGCAGGGCGAACCCTCCAGCAGCCTGCGCTCGATCGCGGGCCGCAGCGGAGACTCGGCCGGCGTGAGCTCCCAGAGCACGCGCAGCGCGTCCCGCTCGCTCCGGCCTCCCGGCGTCACCACCCCGGAGAGCTCATCAGCGTCGCGCGCGAGCGCGATGGCGAGCGCGAGCGCGTCGCGTGACGAGGTGGAGCCCGCGTCGACGACGAGGCGCGCCTCGAGCAGCGCCTGTCGCCTCGCGCCGAGCCTGGCGAGCGCGCGCGCGAGCTCGAGGTGCACGAGCCCCCACCTCGGCGCGAGCTCGAGCGCGCGATTGTACCAGCCGATCGCCCGCGCAGGCTCCTTCGCGCCGGCGACCATGCCGCCGAGCAGCGGGAAGTATGGGTCCGCGGGGAACCGCGCCAGGTACGGCGCGACCGCCGAGACGTCGCCGCCGCGGGACGCCGCGAACGCCTTGTTGCGCGCGTCGAGCGGCGGCGTCGCGCTCGACGAGAGCGCCGCGCCGACGAGCGCGAGCCCGACCAGCGCCGCCTGCACCGGGCGCGACGTGCGATCGGCCGCGCGCGCCTCACCGCCGCCCGACGACGCCGCGACGCCCCACAGGTACGCCGCGAGCGCGCCGACCCCGAGCGCCTCCAGGCCAAAGTCGAAGAGGTTCTGCGCGACCACGGTGGCCACGCCCGCGAGCAGCACGAGCCGCGCGGCCGACCGCGAGGGGCGCGACGTCGCGCCGACCCACGCGAACGAGGCGATCGCGACCAGGGTCGCGGGCACGCCCCACTCGACGGAGAACGCGACGGCGACGTTCTCCGGGTGCGTCCAGAACTCGTCGTCGGGCACCGTGCGGTACAGGTGGTAGATGCCCGAGAAGGCGCCGCGGCCCACGCCGAACAGCGGGTAGTCGCGCACCATCGACGTCGCGTCGACGACGACCTTGAGCTTCGTGAAGTTCTTCTCGCCGAGCCCCTGCGCGATCTCGCCCCCGAACCCGAGCACCGCGAGCCCCGCGCCGGTCGCGACCACCGCCGCCGTCGCGACGATGGCGCCCATCGGGGGGATGCGGCGCGAGTCCCCGCGCGTCCGCAGGACATACAGCGCGGTCGCGAGCACGCTGCCGGCGAGCAGCGCGGCCACGGCGCTGCGCGACGCGAGCACCACGACGAAGATTACGAGCCCGGAGGTGCACACGAGGACGAGCGCCGTCGCCGCCGACTGCCGAAGCCTCGACGAGTACACGAGCGCCAGCCCCGCGAACGCGCCGAGCAGGAGGTACCCGGACAGCGTGTTGACGTTCAGCAGCGGGCCGACGTGGAACCCCGAGAACGTGTTCGTCGGCCTGTACAATCCCCACACCCGCGTCGCGCCCGCGAGGCCGTGCCCGACGTGCGAGAGCGCGACCACGACCGCCGCGACCAGGCCGACCGAGAGGCTGCGAGAGAGGCCGCTCTTGCGGTGCGCGGCGGCCCCGAGCAGCGCGGCGCCCCCGAGCCCCGCCCACTTCGCGACCTCGAGCCACGTCGCCTCCGGGCAGAGCGACAGCGGCGCAGACGTCACCGCCCCACCGACCGGCGCGAGCGCGTCCCGCCACACGTCGGCCGCGCGCGGTGACAGCGCGCGGAGCACGCGCATCGGGAGCGGGATGACCTGCACCAGCGTCCAGGCCGACAGGATCGCGTACGGCACGGCGACGCGCGACGGCGAGCCCGCGGACAGGGCGACGCCCGCCGCGACGAGCGCGAGCGCCGCGAGCCGCGCCGCCAGCGGCGGGAACCCTCCGATCGGGAGGACCGCCGCGAGCAGACACACGAGGGCGAGCAGCGCCACGCCCCACTGCCGGAGCTGACTCTTCTTCAAGGTCGGGGCGCGATGCTGTCACGATCGGGGCGCCTCCGACACCGCGGATTCGACTTGAACGCCGCGGGATCTCGCGCAACAGAGCCCTCGCGCGAGCGGCGTCCGCCGCGCGACCGACGATGCCGCCCCACCCCGCCAGCGCATGACCTTCAGCGCGGCCCTCCTCGCGCTGACGGGCGGAGCGCTGCCGTTCATCGTGTCGGTCGCGTACCGGGGCGCGGCCGAGGCGCGCTGGGCGATGCTCCTCATCGTCGGCGGGTTCTGGCTGCGGATGTTCGCGTGCGCGCTCGTCTCCCAGCTCAGCTTCTTCAGCCACGCCGGCGGCGGCGACTGCGGCGCGTACCTCATCTTCGGCGACTACGTCGTGAAATCGTGGCGCTCGGAGGGGCTCTACTTCGCCACCGTCGACACCCACCCGGAGCTCGCGGAGGTGCTCGGCTCGGCGACCCTGTTCGTCAACTTCATCGCGTTCATCGGGTACATCGACGGCGAGATGAACCGCTTCGGCGCGGTCTCGATCATCGCGTTCGCGACGGCGCTGACCGCGATCAACATGCACAAGACGGCCATCGCGTTCGGCGCCCCGCCGCGGCGCGCGCTGCTCGCCGTCGGCCTCTTCTACCTCAGCCCGGGCCTGCTCTTTCACACGAGCGACACGTACAAGGACGGCTTCGTGCTGTTCTTCACGACGAACGCGCTGCTCGGGGTGTTCCGCGTGTCGCGCAGGTTCAGCCTCGCGTGGCTGCTCGCGGTCGCCGCGAGCCTGACGGGCCTCTGGTACACGCGCTTCTACTTCGTCTACATGACGATCGCGCCCCTGTCGGTCAGCCTGCTCGGGCTGCGCAGCAAGTCGATGCTGCGCATCCTCTCGGGCGTCGTCGTGCTCTCGGTGGCGGCGATCCTCGGCCTCGCGTACCTCGGAAAGAACCTCGCGTCGTTCCAGGAGCGGGCCGCGCAGACGTACGAGTCGGCGACGTCGGTCGAGGTGCGCGACTGGAACGAGAAGGGCGGCTCGGGCGTCGACTTCGACGACGGCGGCGATCCGTTCGCGAAGCTCCCGCAGAAGATCGCGTACACGCTGCTCAGCCCGTTCCCGTGGACGGGGGGATCGTTCGGCCTGCAGGTCGGGAAGTTCGACGCGCTCCTGATCTACTACCTCCTCTACCGGAGCTTCTTCTCGGCGAAGCGGCTGCTGCGCGACGATCCGCCGCTCCTGTTCATGTTCCTCGTGTTCATCGTCCCGTCGGTGGTCGCGTACGCGATGACGATGGCGAACATCGGGCTCATCCTCCGGCAGCGGCTACCCATCATCGCCATCTTGACGGTGCTCGCGTGCGTCGGGTGGGAGACGGATCTCGCCGGCGCCCGCGAGAAGAAGCGCAAGCTGCCGCCGCAGCACGCCATCCTCGAGCGCCTGCGCACGCCCGCGGAGTAGGTCAGCCGGGCGGGGCGGGCCGCCGCGTGTTGTGGAGGTTCATCGCGCGCGTCGCGCCGAGGCGCAGCGCGTCCTCGACGGCGCCGGCGGCGCGGCCGACGACCTCGCCGAGCGCGCGCGACTCCTCCGCCGAGAACGCCGAGAGCACCCACGCGGCCGTGTCGCCGCGAAAGCCCGCGGGGGGCTTGCCGACGCCCACGCGGACGCGGACAAAGTCCGCCCCGAGCCGTGCGATCAGGTCCCGGAGCCCGTTGTGGCCCGCGTGCCCGCCGCCCTGCTTGATCCGCACGTCGCCGAACGGCAGATCGAGCTCGTCGTGCACGACGAGGACGTCGGGCGTCGCGACCTTGAAGAACGCCGCGGCCGGCTGCGCGGCCTGACCCGAGAGGTTCATGTACGTGAGCGGCTTCAGCAGCGCGACGTCCTGGTCGGCGACGCGCGCGCGGGCGAGCTCCGCGGAGAACTTCCGCGACCACGCGGCCGCGCCGGCCCGCCGCGCGAGCTCGTCGACGACGAGGAACCCCGCGTTGTGCCGCGTGGACTCGTACTCGCGCCCCGGGTTGCCAAGTCCGACGAGGAGGTGCATCGCTCTCTCTACAAAACGCGCGAGGCCCGACGACGCTCGCCGGGCCTCGCGCCACGCGCCAGCGGCGCGTAACTTCTTCTTCTCGTCCTTCTTCGCCGGGGCGGCCTTCTCGTCCTTCTTGGCGGCGGCGCCGGCGGCGGGCGCGGCGGCGGCCTCCTCCTCGCGCTCCTTCTCGGGCGCGACGATGTTGATGACCGTCTGGTCGTCGGCGAGGCGCACCTTGACGCCGGCGGGGAGCTTCAGCGCGGAGGCCTTGACGGCCTCGTTCAGCCCGAGCGCGGTGATGTCGTGATCGATGCTGACCGGGATCGCCTCGGGGGCGCAGCGGATCGGCAGCGATCGGTACACCATGCGCAGCGTGCCGCCGGCCGTGACGCCCGCGGCCTTGCCGCTCGCCGTCAGCGGGACGACGACGTCGACGGGCTCGCCGAGCTTCACGTGCACGAAGTCCGCGTGGAACAGCTCGCGCGTCAGCGGGTGATAGGTGTGCTCGCGGAGCATCACCGTCATCTGCTTCTTGCCGTCGACGTCGAGCTCGATGACGGCGTTCTTGCCGTGCGTGCTCTTCAGCGCGAGCGCGATGGCCTTCGGCGCGACCGCGAGCGACTCGGCGGCCTCTCCCTTGCTGTAGGCGACGGCAGGGATGAGCCCCTCGCGGCGCAGGCGCTTCGCCGGGCTCTTGCCGTGGTCGTTGCGGGTGTGTGCTTGGATCTTGATGATTTCCATGTACGTCTCCGGGGCGCGCTCGTTGCGGCGGGGTGCGCGGCAGCCTCACCGGTCTCCGTCGCGCCACCGGCTCCTCTGGGTGGGGGCGCGCGGATAGCACGAGGTGAGGTCGCCTCGCAAGCAGGCCTGCTGGGGCGCCCTCGCCTATGCTGCGCCGCCCAGATGACGCCCGTCCTCGGCAACCTGCTCCTCGCTGCCGCGCGCGAGCCGCTCTCGACGTCGAGCGAGCGATTCTACTCGAATTTCCTGGGTGACGGCGTGCGCGCGGTCTCGGCCGCCCGGCTGCGAGAGGCCCTCGACCGAGGCGTCGGGGAGGTCGCGCGGGCGTCGGGCGTGGGCGCGGAGCTGGTCACGGGCGCGCTGCCGCGCGACGAGATCGCCCTGCGCCTCGCTTCGCTGCACGAGCACCACCAGCGCACGCTCGCGGCGCTGCGACCCGGCGAGCTCACGGTCACCGCGTTTCATCAGCCGGCGGGCAAGGTGAGCCCCGCGACGCACATGATGGACATCTCCGCGCACTTCTCGAGAGACAAGGCGATCGCCGAGCCGCTCCGCGCGCTAGCGTCCGAGGTCGCCGCCTGGGAGGAGCTGCTCGGGATGTGCGCGACGGCGGTGCGCGAGCACCCCGGCATCGCCGCGCGGTACGAGCGCACCCAGCGCCTCCGGCTGCTCGCGCGGCGCGGGCTCGCGGTCGGGATCGCGGGCGCAGGGCTCGCGGTGCTCGGCGCCGGGTGGGCGGCTCACCTGCGAGCGGAGGCCACGGCGAGGGCGCGCGCGGCGCGGGCGGAGGCTGCGTACGCGCGCACGCTGCGCGTCGACGCCGCCCTCTCCGGTCCTGATCCATGCGTCCAGCTCGACGCCGCTGACCTCGGCGCGCTCACGGCGGACCAGCGCGCCCGCCTGACGTCGCGCGGCGTCGAGTGTGAGCGCGCCCGGGCTCGCGCGGCGGAGACCGAGCGCTGCGCGGCGCTCGTGGCGGCCGTCACCGCCGGATCGTCCGCGATCCCGGCCGAGTTTTCCCGCGACGCGGCGCTGCTCGGGCGCATCGCGGCGCGGGCGCTCTCGCCCGAGGATCTGCGGATCGACGCCCTGCCCTGCGACGGCCTCGCGCCGGCGTTCGTGGAGGCCGCGCTCCAGTCCCCCGACGCGTTCGGCAAGAGCATGGGGCCCTCCGCGAAGGTCGCGGCGCTGCTCGAGCACGCGACCTTGCCCCCGCGGCTCGCGGCGACGATCGCGTTCCGCGCCGAGCTCGCGGCGAACGCGGCCATCCGTAGCGGCGTGACCGCCGATCTCGAGGGCGCGACGCGCCTGTGCGCGATGAAGCAGCGCGCGGGCCTCGCTGTCGGAATGGGTTGCCGCGTGCTCTCCGCGAGGCAAGACCCCGCGCCGTGAGACCCCTCGCCGCGCTCGCGGTCGCGTCGCTGGCCGTCGGCTGCTGTCGCGAGAGCGGCTCCGGCGCGCCGAGCCCCACGAGCGCGGCGCCGTTGCCCCCTGCCGCGCTGCCCGCCTTCTCCGATCCGCCCTCCGAGCGACCCTGGGCCTGCCGCACCGTGCTCCACGAGGACGCGCGCGTGGTGCGCGAGCGCGTGTGCTTCCGCTCGGGATCGCTGCAGATCGTCGGGCAGGTGTGCAGGCCGCGGCGCGACGGGCGGTTCCCCGTCGTGGTGTACGCCCACGCGAGCCTGTTCGGCCTCGGCCCCGAGTGGCAAGGAGGCGCCTGCCAGGCGATCGCGGCGGACGGCTACGTCGTCGTGATGCCGTCCTTTCGAGGCCAGGACGGCAGCGACGGCAAGGTCGAGGGGTGCCTCGGCGAGGTCGACGACGCCGTCGCGATGCACGACATGGCCCTCGCGCAGCCCTACGCAGATGGGCGACGCACGGCGTGGGTCGGGGCGTCCCACGGCGGCTGCGTCGCGCTGCGCGCGCTCGCGCGGGGCACCGAGGCGCGCGCGGCCGCGGCGCTCTTCCCCGCGACCGACTGGACGGCGCTCTACACCAGCTGGTCGGAGCGCGCCGCGCAGCCCGGCCCAGCAAATCTAACGAAATTGTACAAAGACGGGGCCGCGGAGCTCGTGAGATCCTTCGGTGGCACGCCCGCGACGCACCCTGCCGAGTACCAGCGGCGGAGCGTCTCCGCGGCCGACCTCGCGAAGAACCCCACGCCGCTGCTCCTCGCGCACGGCGCGGCCGATCCGCTCGTGCCGGTCGCGGGCACCTGCAAGCTCGCCGCGTCGCTGGAGGGAGTGTCGCCCTTCCACCTGACGGCGCGGGGCGAGACGTCTCGCGAGATCGTCGCAGGGTGCGACAAGCTCACGCCGAGCGAGGCGGGCGCAGACCTCCTGCGCACCAAGGCGCGCGTGCTCGGCCTCTACGATGGCGGCGTGCACGATCTCACCACGCCGGTCGGCCAGCGCATGGCCCGCGACGCCTGGGCCTTCCTCAAGCCTCGGCTCGACGCGGCGGTGCCCGGCGCGCCGTGAAGCCCGGCGCGCGGCGGATCGCGGAGCTCGACGGGCTGCGCGCGATCACGGCGCTCTCGTGGCTCGCGTTCGTCGCGCTCTTCTTCGCCCGTGTCTCGGCGCCGACCGACGCGGCCGCGTTCGCCAGGTCGGTCCTCGGGCGCGCGGCGTGGGGCGGCGCGCGCGCCGTCGATCTCTGGCTCGTGGCGGCGGGCTTCCTCGCGCACCACGCCTGGTCGGAGCGGCCGCTCACCGGACGCGCGTGGGCTCGATGGATGGCCCGGCTCGTCGCGCGGAGGTGGCCGAGCCTGCTCGTCGTGCTCGCGCTGACGGCGGCCCTCCCGCGCGTGCCCGCGGTCGCGACCGGGGGCGCTGCGCTGTGGAACCTCGCGGGCCTGAACGATCTCGTGCCGGTCGCGCGCCAGACGCTGGCGTGGACGTGGCCGCTCGCGCTGCTCGCGAAGCTGCACGCGCTCGCGCCGGTGCTCGTCCGCGGCCTCGGGAGCGCGACGGGGCGGCTGGTCGCGGCGTCGCTCGGCCTCGCCGCGGCGTCTGCCGTCGCGACCGCGCTGACCGCGGCGCACCTCGGCCTCTCCGTCGCCGGCGCGAGCCTCTCTCCCGACGGAGACGTCGCGCGGTGGACGCGCGCGTTCGACGCGCTCCACGACGCCCCGCACCTCCGCGCGGGCGCGTACCTCGTCGGGGTGGCCGCCGGCGCGATCGCCCGCAGCGCATGGACCGCGCGCCTCGACGAGCGCCCGGTGGCGACGGCGCTCCTCGGGCTCGTCGCGGCAGCGGCGTGCGCCTGCGGCGTCTCGCTCGACGAGGCGGCGTGGCTCCCGGCGTGGGCGCACCCGCTCGCGCTCGGCGCCGCGGGCCCGCTCGTCTCGCTCGGAGGAGCTGTCTGGATTGTGATCCTGCGCTCGCCGCACCCGCTGGGCGTCTCGCTCGGGGGAGCGCTCCGCGGCAGCGCGCTCGCGCACGTCGCGCGGCTCGCGTACCCGGGCCTCCTGGTCGCGCCGCTCGTGGCGCTCGCTGCCCTGACGCTGGGCGTGGGCGCCTACCTCGGGTGGTTCGCGCTGGCGACGCTCGCGGGGACGTGGCTCGCGTCGTGGGCGCTCGCTTCGACGACGGAGCGGCTCGCGCGCGCGCTCGTGGCGCGTCTGTCGTGAGCCGCGCGCGCGACGCCGCGGCCGTGCTAGACGCGGCGCATGCATGGACGCGCCGACGTGCAACGCTGGACCCGCGACGGCCACGAGGCCCGCTACCTCGCCGACCTCGACGGGTGGACGCTCACCGTGACGTGGACCCCGGAGCCCCCGAAGGGCGGCCCGTGGGGCTTCTCGTGGAGCGCGGAGGGCCCCGACGGCCAGAGGGCGGCGTCCGCCGAGCTCGTCGAGGAGATCGAGCTCGCGATGATGGCCGCGGAGGCCGCCGCGAAGGGCGCGCCCGCGAAGCCCGCCTGACGTTCGCCTCCCGCTGCCGCGCGCGCCGTGCTAGGCGGCGCGCCCTTCATGTCCCGAAAAGATCTTCGCAACGTCGCGATCGTCGCCCACGTCGACCACGGCAAGACCACGCTGGTCGACCACATGCTGCGCCAGACGGCGACGTTCCGCGAGAACGAGCAGGTCGAGGACCGCGTGATGGACTCGAACGATCTCGAGCGCGAGCGCGGCATCACCATCCTCGCGAAGAACACGAGCGTCCGCTGGAAGCGCGATCCGAAGGACGCGGGCTACAAGATCAACGTCATCGACACGCCCGGCCACGCCGATTTCGGCGGGGAGGTCGAGCGCACGCTGAAGATGGCGGACGCCGTCATCCTGCTCGTCGACGCCGCGGAGGGCCCGCTGCCGCAGACGCGCTTCGTGCTGAAGAAGGCGCTCGAGCTCGAGTTCCCCGTGCTCGTCGTCATCAACAAGATCGATCGCCAGGACGCGCGCGCCGACGACGTGCTCTCGGAGGTGTTCGATCTGTTCTGCGACCTCGAGGCCTCCGACGCGCAGGCCGACTTCCCCCACCTCTACGCGATCGGCAAGCTCGGCGTCGCGAAGCGGGCGCTCGACGACGCCTCCGACTCGCTGCGGCCGCTGTTCGAGCTGATCATCGACCGTGTCCCGGAGGCCCCCGGCGATCCCTCGGGCACGCTGCAGATCCAGGTCTGCAACGTCACGCACGACGACTACCTCGGCAAGCTCTGCATCGGGCGGGTGATCCGCGGCACCGTGAAGGCGACGCAGCCGGTGATGGTCGTCGGCGACGGCACCGAGAAGAAGGGCGCGATCAAGGTGCTCAGCGTGTTCGAGGGGCTGAAGCGCGTGAACGTCGAGGAGGCGGCCGCCGGCGAGATCGTCGCGCTCGCGGGGCTCGACGACGCGAACATCGGCGACACCATCACCTCGATCGAGGCGCCCGAGGCCCTGCCGCGCATCCGCGTCGAGGAGCCCACCATCAAGATCAAGATGGGCGTCAACAGCTCGCCGTTCTCGGGCAAGAGCAAGTCGTCGAAGTTCCTCACCTCGCGGCAGCTGAAGGACCGGCTCGAGCGCGAGGCGAAGCGTAACCTCGCGATCCGCGTCGAGCCGACCGAGAACCCCGACACGTTCCTCGTGTACGGCCGCGGCGAGCTGCAGCTGTCGATCCTCGCCGAGACGATGCGCCGCGAGGGCTACGAGATGCAGATCTCGAACCCCGAGGTGGTCACGCGCGAGGTCGACGGCGTGACGTGCGAGCCGGTCGAGCTCGTCGTCGTCGACGTGCCCGAGCAGTACATCGGCGTCGTCACGGAGCGCCTCGGCCAGCGCCGCGGCAAGATGGTGAAGATGGCGAACCCCGGCTACGGCCGCGCGCGCGTCGAGTACCGCGTGCCGAGCCGCGGGCTCATCGGGTTCCGCGGGGAGTTCCTCACGTCGACGCGCGGCACCGGCCTCCTGAACACGCTCTTCGACGGCTGGGAGCCGTGGGGCGGCACGATGATCAAGCGGCCCGTCGGCGCGATCGTCGCGGACCGCACCGGCGAGGCGACCCCGTACGCGCTCTTCCACCTGCAGCCGCGCGGCGTGTTCTTCATCACGCCGGGCGTCGAGGTCTACGAGGGCATGATCATCGGCGAGCACAACCGGCCGAACGACACCGACGTCAACGCGATCCGCGAGAAGAAGCTCTCGAACGTGCGCAACCACGGCAAGGACGAGAACGTGCTGCTCGCGAGCCCGCGCATCCTCACGATCGAGACGGCGCTCGAGTGGATCGACGCTGACGAGCTCGTCGAGGTGACGCCGGACGCCGTGCGCGTGCGCAAGCGCATCATGCAGTGCAACCTGCGCCCCCGCCGCGAGGACGCGATCGCGGGCGCGCAGGCGGTCGACTTACCTCCGGGCGCGGGCGAGCAGCGCGGCGACCTCGACCGCGCCGCGCAGCTGACCTCCGAGGCCGAGCTTGGAGCCGCCCGCGTCTCGCCACGCGTCGAGCGGCACCTCGAGCATCCGAGACGCCGGCACCGCGGGCCCCTCGCCGAGTCGTCCGAGCAGCCGCCCGAGCAGCTCGACGTCGAACGCCCAGCGCGAGTCGAACGGCCGCGCGAGCGCCGCGTCGAGCGCGGGCGTGCGCCGCAGCCACTTCGCGCCGCACTGCGTGTCGTACACCGGCACCCCGAGGGTCCACGACGCGAGCGTGGCGAACACCCGCCCGCCCAGGTGGCGCGCCGGCCTGCGCTCGATGTCTGCCCCGAGGCGCGCGACGCGCGAGCCGAGCACGGCGTCGACGTCCGCGCGCGCCAGGAGCACGTCGAGGAGGCGCAGGAGCTCCTCTGCCGAGGTCGCGAAGTCCGCGTCCGCGTACCCGACGACCCTCGCGCCATCGCGGAGCGCGGCCGCGAGCCCCGCGCGGACGGCCTCCGCCTTGCCGTGGTTGCGAGCGAGCGCGAGCGCGCGAGCTCCTTCGACGTCGCGCGCGAGCCGCGCGAGGAGCGCGCCGGTGCCGTCGGTCGAGCCGTCATCGACGAGGACGACGTCGACGCGCTCCGCGAGGTCGGAGATCTCTCCCAGCGGCAGACGCGCCGCCTCGTCGAAGCAGGGGATGACGATCGCGGGCCGACGCGCGCGGCTCACGGATCTTCCACGTCGTGAGCCAGCGCCGTGACGGGCGCCCGGCCCTTCGGGCCGAGGAACCGCAGGTGCACGTGGTCCGTGTGCCATGGCAGGTGCATCATCACGCCGCCCTCGGGCTGGAGCTGCGCGGCGGCGTGCCTCGGGATGACGTGGTGGCGCGCGAGGCGATCGGCCGCCTTCGCGAGCGGCTCGAGGAACTCCTCGTCGAGGAAGACCCTGTCGAGCACCCGGCGCGCGGCGAGCCGCCCGACCAGGTACGCGAGCCGGGTCGCGTCGAACGCCCGCGCCGTGCCCCGCCGGCACACCGCGGTGAAGTGGCCTTCGCCGCGGCGCGGATCGGGTGAGACGATCTTCTCGCAGTGATCGCGCTGCAGCGACGGCTCCACGGTCGACGGGATCGCGATGTCGACGTCCCGGCCGCCGTCGTGGCTCACGTGGCGCGGGTTGCCGACGTCGAGCGCGGGGCGGCGGCCGTCCCACTGCGTGATGTCGACGACGCCGATCGGATCGCGACGGAAGCGCGCGCGCGTGTCGCGGAACCCCTCGCGCCGGAACGCGACGACGTCGGGGCGCGCGAACTGGTACCGGTTGGGGCGCTCGAGCAGGTAGCCGTCGTCGCGCACGAGCGGCGACGGCATCCCGACGAGCTCGACGACGTCGCGAGGGAGCACCGGCTCGGGCGACGCCCGCCTCACGACGAGGCGCACGTCCGACGACACCTCGAGGCTCAGCCCGAGCGTGCGCACGCCGTCCGGGACGATCAGCGACGCCGCGCGCGGCAGGCGGCCGTCCTCCTCGAGCGCGTCGAACACGCGCGCGTCCTGGACGGCGAAATGGCTGAGGCCGTCCGGCTCGCCGACCAGCAGCACCGTCGTCAGCGCGCCCGGCTCGACCTCCACGTCGACGCGCCACTGTCCGGCGGGGATGGCGAGGTCCGCCGCGTCGCGCGAGACCCGGAGCGCCGCCCGCGCCCCCGACGACCACGCGAGCGCCGCCGAGGCCGCGAGCACTCCGAGCAGGGCGCGAGAGCTTCTCATGGTGACCGAGCGCTGCTAGCGTAGCCGCGCGTCGGGCCGGCGGACCTCGGTTCTCGCCCCACGCGGCATTTTTTCCACCTCGAGAACGAGCAGTCCAAGACCTCATGGCCCAACGCGCGCGGCGCGACGGCGCGAGCGGAGACGGCGGCGACGAAGTCCAGCCCCCCGATGCCCCCGCCGACAACGATCCACCTGCCCCGCGGACCTCGCGCCGGGGGAGGTCACGCGCCGGGCGTGCCCGCGCTGCGGATGACGGAGAGCTCCCCTCGTACACGGTCGGCGACGCTCCCGCGTCCGCGCCGGCGGCCGCTCCCCGCGCCGTGTCGCAGGCGGCGAGGCACCGCGCGACCTTCGACGAGGCCCGCCTCGATCCGGACGTCACGCGGCTGGTCACGCGGCTCGCGCGCGCCGGGCACGAGGCCTACCTCGTCGGCGGGTGCGTGCGCGATCTGCTGCTCGGCAAGGCCCCGAAGGACTTCGACGTCGCGACGAGCGCGCGCCCCGAGGACGTCCGCGCGATCTTCCGCAACTCGCGCATCATCGGCCGGAGGTTCCGCCTCGTGCACGTGATGTTCTCGAACCGCAAGGTGATCGAGGTCGCGACGTTCCGGCGCAGCCCGCAGGGAGAGGCCGAGCAGGCCCGCGACGAGGACCTGCTGATCCGCAGCGACAACGCGTTCGGCACCGTCGAGGAGGACGCGCGGCGGCGCGATTTCACGATCAACGCGCTCTTCTACGACGTCGAGGACGGCACCATCCTCGATTTCTGCGGCGGCATGCCGGACATCGAGCGCCGCGCGGTGCGCACGATCGGCGAGCCCGTCACGAGGTTCCTCGAGGATCCGGTGCGCCTGCTGCGCGCGGTCAAGTTCGCCGCGAAGCTCGATCTCGGCATCGATCCCGACGTCGTCGACGCGATGCTGGCCACGCGCGACCAGCTGCGGCTCGCCGCGAAGCCCCGGCTCTTCGAGGAGATCCTGCGCCTGATGCGCGGCGGGGCGTCGCGGCGCGCGATGTTCCTCGCGTGGGAGACGGGCCTCTTGCACGTGCTGTTGCCCGAGCTCGCCGTGCTGCTCGACGACGTCGGCGACGACGCCGCGCCTGCGACGCGGGTGTTCCGTCTGCTCGGCGAGCTCGATCACCGCACCCACCAGCTGGCCGCGCCGCTCGACGACGTCATCCTGTTCACGGTGCTGCTGTTCGAGCCGCTGCTCGAGGCCTGCGAGGGCGAGGGCGACCGGGTCGCGGCGGCGATGGAATTCTGCCAGCCGATCCTCGAGCGGCTCGCCGTCCCCCGGCGCGTCGCGGACGGCGTGCGCCGCATCGTCGCGTTGACGCCGAAGCTGCTGTCGGGCCGCAGCGCGAAGGCCCGCGAGAGCGAGCACTACCAGGCGGCGCTCACGGTGCTCGAGCTGCACCTCGCGGCGCGGCGCGACAAGAAGGCGCTCGCGCGGCTGCAGGGTCGCGAGCCCTTACCTCCGGCGCGCCAAACACTTTCGTCGGGCGTCCGCGGCGTGCGACCATCCGCGCCGCTCGCATGGACATGTCCTTCTCTCCCGAGGATCTCGCGTTTCGCGCCGAGGTCCGTGATTTCCTGGGCGCCGCGATGCCGGCGCACCTCGCCGCGAAGGCCGCCGTCGACGGCCACTTCGAGATGCACGAGATCATGGAGTGGCACCGCGTGCTGTTCGCGAAGGGCTGGGTCGCGCCCGGCTGGCCCGTCGAGCACGGCGGCCCCCGCCTGACGACCACGCAGCGGTTCATCCTCGGCGAGGAGCTCGCGCTCGCCGGGGCGCCGGGGCTGTCGCCGTTCGGGCTGTCGATGGTCGGCCCGCTCATCATGCAGTTCGGCACCGAGGCGCAGAAGCGCAGGTTCCTGCCCAGGATCCTGAGCGGCGACGAGGTCTGGTGCCAGGGCTACAGCGAGCCGAACGCCGGCAGCGATCTCGCGTCGCTCCGGTCGTCCGCGGTGGACGACGGGCGCGGGAGCTTCGTCGTGAACGGCCAGAAGACCTGGACGACCTACGGCCAGTACGCCGACTGGATCTTCTGCCTCGTGCGCACGGACGCGAGCGGCAAGAAGCAGCAGGGGATCAGCTTCCTGCTCGTCGACATGAAGACGCCCGGCGTCACCGTGAAGCCGATGCTGACGATCGGCGGCACGCCCGCCTTCTGCGAGACCTTCTTCGAGGACGTCGTCGTTCCGAAGGAGAACCTCGTCGGCCCGCTGCACGGCGGCTGGACGGTCGCGAAGGCGCTGCTCGGGCACGAGCGCACGATGATCGGCGGGGTCGGCGCGTCGCTGCGCGCGCTCCGGCGGCTGAAGCGCATCGCCAGGGAGACGACGCGCGCCGGGGCGCCGCTGCTCGACGATCCGATGGTCGCCGCGAAGATCGCGCGGCTCGAGGTGCGGCTCCGCAGCCTGGAGATGGCCAACTACCGCACGCTCGCGGCGGCCGCCCTCGGACACGCGCCCGGCCCCGAGTCGTCGATCCTGAAGATCCGCGGCTCCGAGATCCAGCAAGACTGCTTCGAGCTCGCGATGGAGATCATGGGGCACGACGCGCTCTCGTGGCACGACACCGCCGGCGCGGTGCCGGCGCTGGAGACCTGGGTGCCCTCGACCTACTGCTACAACCGCGCGACCACCATCTACGGCGGGTCGAACGAGATCCAGAAGAACATCATCGCGAAGCTCATCCTGGGGCTCTCCTGACATGCATTTCTCGCTCTCCGCCGACCAGCAGCTGCTGAAGGACTCCGTCGCCTCGTTCGTCAAGCGCCAGTCACCCATCACGCGCGCGCGCGAGCTGCGCCGCGACCCGCTCGGCTACTCGCGTGACACGTGGGCGACGCTCGGCGAGCTCGGCTGGCTCGGCCTGCCGTTCTCGGAGGCGCAGGGCGGCCTCGGGGGATCGTTCGTCGATCTCTCGATCGTGCTCGAGGAGCTCGGCGCGGCGCTCGTGCCCGAGCCGCTGATCTCGTCGATCGTGCTCGCGGGCCACGTCGTCGCGGAGCTCGGCACGGAGGCGCAGCGGGCCGAGCACCTCGCGCCGGTCGTCGCGGGCGCGCGCACGCTCGCGCTCGCGCACACCGAGCGTGACGGCCGCTACGATCCGCTGTGGGTCTCGACCACCGCCGCCCGACGGGGCGACTCCTACGCGCTCGATGGCGAGAAGATCTTCGTGCTCGGAGGCCACGACGCGGACGATCTGGTCGTCGTCGCCCGCACCTCGGGCGCGCCTGGGGAGCTCGAGGGCCTGACGGCGTTCCTGGCGCCGCGCGGCGCGCCCGGCGTCCCGGTGTCGCCGCTCGGGCCGATCGACGGCCGGCGCGCGGCGCACGTCACGCTCCGCGGCGCCTCGTTGCCCGCGTCCGCGCGCCTGGGCGACGAGGGGGCGGCCGGGCCCGTGCTCTCTCAGGCGCTCGATCGCGCCGCGGCGGCAGCGTGCGCCGAGGGGGTCGGCCTGACGCGCGCGGTGCTCGAGATGACGACGGCGTACCTCTGCACGCGCGAGCAGTTCGGCGTGAAGATCGGGAGCTTCCAGGCGCTGCAGCACCGCGCGGTCGACATGTTCATCGAGACCGAGCTCGTGAAGAGCGCGTCGATCCGCGCCGCGATCGCGCTCGACGCGGGCGACCCCGTCGAGGCCGCGTGGGCGGTGTCGCTCGCGAAGGCCCAGCTCGGGGTCGGCGGCAAGTACGTGGTGCAGCAGGCCATCCAGCTGCACGGCGGGGTCGGGATCACCGACGAGCACGACGTCGGGCTGTACTTCAAGCGGATGCACGCGCTGATGTCGTCGTTCGGCGACGAGGCGCACCACGTCGCGCGCGTGGCTTCGTCCCCGAGGTTCACCGCGGGGCTCTGAAGCCCGTCCATCAGCCCGCCGCGAGCGCCGCGAGGTGCGCCGCCTTCAGGCGCGTCTCCTGCTCCTCGCGCGCGGGATCGCTCGCCTCCACGATCCCTCCCCCCGCGTGGTAGTGCGCCGCGCCGTCGGCCACCGTCAGCGTCCGGATCGCCATCGCGAGGGTCACCGAGCCGTCGCTCATCACCGCGCCGAGCGCGCCCGTGTAGAGGCCCCTCCGCGCGGCCTCCAGCTCCGCGATGAGCTCCATCGCGCGCACCTTCGGGGCGCCGGTCACGCTCCCGCTCGGCCACGCCGCCCGCACGACCTCCTCGAGCGACACCCCGGCGCGCAGCGTCGCCGACACCTCGGCCACCCGGTGATGCAGGGTCGCGTGGGTCTCGATCTGCGGCGGGCGGCTCACCCGCACGGTGCCGGTCCGCGCGACGCGCCCGAGATCGCTGCGCTCGAGGTCGACGATCATCGCCAGCTCCGCGCGCTCCTTCGGGTCGGCGTCGAGCAGGCGGCGCGCCGACTCGTCGTCGAGCGCGTCGCGCCCACGCGCGCGCGTCCCCTTGATCGGTCGCGTGATGATTGTTTGATCTTCGATCCGCAGAAATAGCTCAGGTGATGTCGATAGAACTGTGTGTTCTCCATCGAAATCACAATAAAATGCGTATCTTGTCGGGAAGGCGCGCCCCAGCCGCCCGAGCACGGCGAGCGGCGCTCCCCTCACCCTTCCCTCGAAGCGGCGGGCGACGCACAGCTGGTATGCCTGACCCTCTCGGATGTACGCGAGGGCTCGCTCCACACGGGCGCGATGTGCCTCGGGTGCGTCGGTCGTGAACCCGTCGACGAGCGCCGAGCCGACGGGTGCGTCTCGGGAGGCGAGCCTGGCGAGCTCCGCGACCTGGGCGGCTTCGCAGCCCACCGCCACCACGCGGCCCTCGACGGGGTCGACCCGGAGGACGGCGTCATACCGTCGCCACACCGGCTCGACGTGGTGGGGAGCGGCGCGGCGCTCCTCTGCCGTCCACGAGCGCCGCTCGAGCCCGCGCGCGGCCTCGTACGGCAAGAGCCCGATCCAGCGCGGGACGACGGGCCCGGCCTCCGCGACGCCGGCGGGCGCGAGGGCGCGAGACCTCGCCGAGGCCCCCGCCGCGACGTACGAGAGGCCGTCGCCCGTGGCCGTCCAGAGCACCGCGACGTCGCCGAGCGGGGCCACCCGCGCGGCGAGCGCGACGGGATCGGGCGGCGCGTCGATCGCGACTTCCTGCACCCACGGCGCACTAGCTGGGTTTCACGGAGACCAGGAGCGTCTTTTTGTGGCGCAGACGGCCATGATAGTTGTATGCGCGGTCGCGATGTCCTTCCTCTATGCCGCGACCGAGCTCGGGTCCGACCTCCAGGGGCTTGGTTTTCTTGGCCACGCGCCGGGCAGCGCGAACCTCGCGGCGCTGCAGAAGGCCCTGTGCTTCGAGGTGCCGCGGAGCGCGCGCTGGCTGGCTCGCACGGCCGCCGAGCGCAACCTGTCGAAGGCCGAGCTCTGCGGGTGGATCCTGGCGGGAGACGTCCTCGCGCCCCCCGGCGGCCTCGCGACGTTCATCCGTCCGAAGGAGCGCTTCGGCCCGGACGGCCTCCCGAGCGCGAGGTTCGGCGGCCTGCTGCGCCTCGGCCAGGCGCAGAACGGCGAGCTGTGGGGCGCCGACATGCACCGCAAAGCTGCGCCGGTCTACCTGCTCGATCCGTCCCCGGAGGGCATGCGCGGCGGCTGGCGGAGGCGCTTCGATCGCCTCGACGACTTCGTGTTCTACGGGGTGAAATCGACGCTCTGCCAGCGCGACCGCATCACGGTCGAGGAGCTGCTCGAGCTGGCGCGCGAGCGCGGCGTGCGCCCCGAGGAGCTCCTCCCCGACGCCCTCGAGGAGGAGCGCCAGGTCGTGAACCGACTCAACCTGCGCCGCGCGAAGAAGGTCGCCCCGATCGCGAACCGGTTCCTGTGGCTCGACATCCTCGTGGTCGAGGCGTACCTGCAGGGCGCCACGCCGGGCGACATCGCGCGCATCTGGGTCGATTTTCACAAGCTTCACCGCCTCACGGAGGACGGCGACCGCTTCACCGACCCGTCGGTCGTGTGCTTCTGGATGTTCAAGCACGCGCTCTTCGGCGACGCCGCCGCCTACAAGCGCGTCAAGGCGCGCGGCGGCAAGCACCCGCTGGTCGCCATGGCCGACGTCGAGGCGCGCACCTGGGGCGACAAGCGCAAGGCGCCCTTCGATCGCAAGGCCATCGTGAAGGCCATCGAAATGCGTGCTTCCATGCGCGGCGCGTGAATCACCACGGGGCCCCGCCGTCAGACCCGGGGCAAGGAGCAGGGCATGTCATTTCGCAAGCTGAGCATCGTGGGGGTGTTGGGATTGGTGGCGGGGGCGAGCGGCGCTGGCTGCAGCGCCGCCGAGGATCTCAAGAAGACGCAGGAGGATCTCTGCTGCACCGACTTCGAGGTCGGCGCCGATCTGACGAACGTCGACTGGGAGGTGAAGGGCTCGAGCAGCGCGAAGTACAGCGCCTTCATGGTCGCCGCGGCTGATTTCGCGGCCTCGGCGCAGGCCGTCGTGGTCGACGTCGCCGGCGCGTGCCAGTCGCTCGCCATCGATCTCGGCGCGAAGGAGAACGAGGTCCAGGAGACGGCCCCCGACCTGCGCGCCACCGCCTGGTGCAACCTCGCGGTCGCGAAGATCGAGTCCGAGGTGAAGGCGAAGGGCAGCGTGACGGTCAAGGCGCAGCCGCCGTCGTGCTCGTTCAGCGCGAGCGCCCAGGCGTCGTGCGAGGCCAAGTGCTCGGGCAACGCGAGCTGCGAGGTGTCGGGCGGCGACGTGACGGCGCGCTGCGATCCGGGGTTCCTCGCGGTCAAGTGCAGCGGCCAGTGCTCGGCGAAGTGCGAGGGCTCCGCGAACGTCGCGGTCGCCTGCACGGGCAAGTGCGACGGCGCCTGCGAGGGCACGTGCGACGGCCAGGCCATGGGCGCGTCGGCGTCGGGCCAGTGCGCGGGCACCTGCGAGGGGAAATGCCGCGGCACCTGCGACGTCTCGGGCAAGGCCGCGGTCAAGTGCGACGGCGAGTGCACCGGCGGCTGCACCTGCCCCGACGGCACCGACAGCTGCAAGAAGGCGCCGCGCTGCAAGGCCGAGCTCACGCCGCCGAGCGCCGAGTGCCGCGGGGACGTCGACTGCTCGTCGTCCTGCAAGGCGAGCGCGAGCGCGAAGGCCGACTGCAAGGAGGGCAGCGTCACCGTCTCCGCGACCGGCTCGGTCGACGCCGACGCGCTCGCGAGCCTTCAGGCGAACCTCCCCAAGATCGTCGCGGTGGTGAAGGCGCGCGGGGCCTACCTCCAGGCGAACGGGCAGGCGCTGGTCGAGGCGTCCGTCGGCCTGAAGGCGGCCGCGCCGAACCTCTCGGTCAAGGCCGCCGCCTGCATCGTCCCCGCGTTCGAGGCGGTGGCGACGGCCGTGCGCAACGCGTCCGCCGGCGGGACCGCGAGCGTCAAGGTCACCGCGTCGGTCGGGCTGTAACGGGCCCGCGACCACGCGGTCGCGCCCGGCCCGCTTCGCCTCGTACAGCCTGCGGTCCGCGAGCTCGAAGACGTCCTTCGCGCTCGCGCCGGCCTCGCCGAGCGCGGCCACTCCTGCGCTGACGGTCACCCGCAGCGCCCCTCCGGGCAGGTCGATCGGCTCGGCCGCGAGCTCCGCGCGCAGCCGCTCGGCGAGCTGGGCCGCGGCGTCGAGATCGGCCTCGGCGACGATCACGAACTCCTCGCCGCCGTACCTCCCGATCACGTCGTCGCGCCGCAGCCGCGCGGCGAGCGCCGCCGCCACGCGACGGAGCACCTCGTCTCCCGCGGAGTGCCCGCGCTCATCGTTGACCTTCTTGAAGTGATCGATGTCGAGCACGATGAGCGAGAGCGGCGTGCCCTCCGCGACGGCGTCGTCCACCGCCTGCTCCACGCGCAGATCGAGCTGCTTGCGGTTGTAGACGCCCGTGAGCCCGTCGCGCGTGGCCGCCTCGTAGAGCCGGTCGAGCGCCGCCGCCTCGTCGGACGAGAGCCACGTGAACCGCAGCATCGCCGAGGGGCCGAGCGAGATCTTGTCGCCGCTGCGGAGCGGCCGCTTGCCCTCGACGCGCACGCCCTCGACGCGCGTGCCATTGCGCGACCCCCTGTCGACCAGCGAGGGCACGTCGCCGTACAGCTCGATCGCCGCGTGCACGCGGGAGAGGCCGCGCTCCGACAGGCACACGTCGCACTCTCGCGCGCGACCGATCGTCGTCGTCCTGTCGCGGGTCAGCCGGTAGAGCCTTCCCGCGTCGAGGCCGCTCGTGAGGATGACGGCGGGCACCGTGCTCGGCGCGCCGTCGCGGGTCGAGAAGATCTGCGTCGACGGATCGTCGGTCGGCTCGCCCATATTCGCGCGAGCGTACCCGCTCCGTCTCGCTCCGTCAGCCGCCGTCCGCCGCGCCGTCCGCGCCGCCATCCGGCGGAGGTGGCGGGGGCGTCGGGGCCTTCTTCGGGGGCTCGCCGTACTCGCTGCGGAGCTTCTTCTGCAGACCGTCCGCGATGACCTGCTCGTGGTACCGGGGCATCTGCGCGAGCTGGACGACGACCTTCACGACCCCGCCCGTCGGGACGACCTCGACCGAGCCCGCGGAGACGCGGTCGCCCGACTCCTGGCTCTTGTAGTCGAACATCACGTACGCCGCCTGCGGGTCGCGCTCGGTGATCTTGAACCCGAGGTCCACGCGCACGTACCGCAGCGCGGCGTTGTAGGTCTGCTCGTGGGTGTAGGCCGAGTCGAACGACACCTTCGCGGCGGCCTCGCGGTCGGCGAGGCAGACCAGCCCCACGAGCGCGAGACCAGGCACGAACGCACCGAGCACCAGCCGACCGCGACCCATGCGGACCTCATCGCAGCGGCGGCGGGAGCGGGCCAACTTCGGCGAGAGGGCGCGCGGCGCCGACGTGGGAGTTCCGAGCGCGCGAAGGCTGTACTAGTCTCGCTGGTCCCTGATGCCCATCGCGACGCCCTTGCCCGTCGGCGCAGCCATCGCCCCGAATTCCCTGAGAGCCGCCATGGAAGCCCGCCGCGGGAGGGGCGAGCGGTACTCCCTCTCCGAGGCGCTCGGCGTCATCGTCCCGCTCGCGGTGGCCGCCGCGCAGCGGCACGAGGGGGGCGGGCTCGTGTTCCTGCACCCGTCGTCGGTGCTGCTCGAGGACGGCCAGCCGTCGATCTCCGAGGACGCGAACCGCGGGATCCCGAACCTCCCGCGCGACCGCGCCTGCCTCGCGCCCGAGGAGAAGCAGGGCAAGCCCGGCAACGCGCGGGCCAGCGTGTACGCCATCGGCGCGATCCTCTACGAGCTCGTCACCGGTGAGACGGTGGGGCCGGGCATGCGCCGCCCGACCGAGATCGTCCCCAACCTGCCCGCGCAGCTGGAGGCCGTGCTGTCGAAGGCGCTCGTGTCCGACCCCGCGCACCGCCCCGACGATCTGCTCGCGCTCGCGCAGGCGATGCACCACCTCGCGCCGAGCTCGTCGATCGCGCCCCCCGCCGCCGACGAGTCCCACCTCGACGGCGACGAGGATTTCGAGGTCGACGTCCGCCTGTCGATGATGCCGCCCGCCGAGGCCCTGCCGCGGATCTCCGGGCCGATCGGCGTGCCGCGCGACGCCTCGTCCCCGCGCGCGAACGATCCCACCACCCGCCTCGCCGAGCTGAAGACCCGGCTCGAGAGCGATCCCCGCCCGCGCTACGTGGTCATTGCCGGCGGGATGGACCACGGGCCCTTCAGCGCGGTGGAGCTGCTGCAGCAGGTGGGCACCGGTCAGTTCGTCGGCGACGACGGCCTGCGCGACGCCTTCTCGAACGAAGAGCGCCCCATCAAGGACTGGGACGAGTTCGCGCCGTTCGCCGAGCAGGCCAAGCTCAACAAGGAGATCAAGCAGGAGAAGGTCGAGCTCGACCGCGTCGTCGCCGAGGAGAAGAAGGGCACCGCGCAGAAGGCCGTCATCGGGGGCGCGGTGCTGGCGGCGGTGACGGCGGTCGCGCTGCTCGTGTTCCTGAAGTCTCGCGGCACCCGCGACGACACGGTGACGGTGCAGGGCGACCGCGCGGTCAGCGTCGACATCGACGGCGGCGTGAAGGCGTCGAAGACGGCCGCGGTCGGCGTCGGCGGCCCAGGCGGTCGGCTCCCCACGCAGGGCGCGTTCCCGATGCTGCCGGGCGGCATGTCGTGCGAAGGCGCGCAGGCGAAGTACGTCGAGGAGATGAAGCTCGGCGAGAAGGGCGCGCCCGACCTCACGCAGGGACAGTTCGGCGCCGTCCTCAACAACGGCTCCTACCTGAACTCCTGCGGCGTGCCGGAGTCCACCAAGGTCCACGTCTGCGCCGCGGTGCAGAACGGCCGCGCCGTCGGGGTCACCGTCACGATGGATCCTCCCAATCCGGGCGCCTCGTCGTGCGTCGCGGGCCGCGTGCGGGGGCTCTCGTTCCCCTCGCACCCGAAGCTCGACATCGCCCGCACGACGTTTTGACCAGCGTGCCGCCGCGCCCGACGACGCTGCTCGCGGCGCTGCCGCTCATCTCCGGCTGCGCCGTCTCGATCGCGGACGATCTCCCTGACGACGACGCGCGCCGGCTGGTCACGCTGCTCGAGCGGGACGGCGTCACCGTCGCGCGCGAGGCGGCGGCGGCGGGGCGGTCGCGTGTGCTCGTCGCGCGGGCGGACACTGCGCGCGCCTTCGAGGTCGCGGCGCGCGAGCGTCCGCCCCCGCAGGGGGCGCTCATCCCGACCGAGCGCGAGGTGCACGCCGGGATGGAGCGGGAGAGGGCGCGCGCGGTGGAGCGGGCGCTCCTGGCGCTGCCGGGTGTGCGACGTGCGACGGTGACGCTCGCGCTGCCGCTCCGAGATCCGCTGTCGTCGGCGCCGCCCGAGCCCGCGCGCGCCGTCGCGATCGTCGAAGGCCAACCAACGCAACAGTCCGTGCGCGACGTGGTCGTCGCCGCGGTGCACGGCCTCGCGCCCGCGCTCGTCGAGGTGCGCCTGTCCCCTGCCCCGCCGTCGCGGCCGGCGCCCCCGCTCGCGCTGGTCGGGCCGTTCCTCGTGAGCGCCCCCTCGGCGGGCCCCCTGCGCGCTACGCTCGCGCTGTTTCTGGGCTCGATGGCGGTCGCCTCCTCCCTCCTCGCGTGGTCTCGCCTCCGGAGGCGGGCGTGATCGAGATCCAGGGCGTCTCGAAGGCGTTCGCGTCGCAGGTGCTCGACCGCGTGTCGCTGACGGTGCCGTCGGGCACGCTGTATGGACTCATCGGCCCGGGCGCGAGCGGCAAGAGCGTGCTCTTGAAGACCGTGACGGGCCTGATCCGTCCGGACGCCGGCACGGTCGCGGTGGACGGGCAGGATCTGTTCGCGATGCCGGAGATCGAGCTGCAGCGGTTCCGCTTGCAGTTCGGGATGCTCTTCCAGAACAACGCGCTGTTCGATCACCTCACGGTGTTCGACAACATCGCCTTCCCCATCCGCCGGATGATGAGCGTCACCGAGGACCAGGTGCGCGAGATGGTGGCGGACCGCCTGCGGATGGTGTCGATGCCGGGCTTCGAGGATCGCATGCCCGCCGGGCTCTCGGGCGGCCAGAAGAAGCGCATCGGCGTCGCGCGCGCGACGGTCATGAAGGCGCCGATCGTGCTCTACGACGAGCCCGCCGCGGGGCTCGATCCGGTCACGTCGCAGAAGATCTTCGATCTCTTGCGCGCCGAGCAGCGCCAGGCGAACGCGACGGTGATCATGGTGTCGAGCGATCTCGACCGGCTGCTGACGGTGACCGACCGCGTCGGGATGCTCTACCGGGGGAGGCTGATCTTCGACGGCACGACCGACGAGGCGAAGACGTCGGACGATCCGTATGTCCGCCAGTTCGTCCACGGGCTCGTCGAGGGCCCGCTGTAGCGCCGGCGCCGCGCTACTTGCAGGCGCCGTGCTGGCACGTCGAGGGCGGCGGGCACGGGGCGGCGCAGGGCGCAGGGCTGCAGGCTCCGCCGATGCACGCGTGCGTCGGGGGGCAGTCCGTGTCGGTCGCGCAGCCGGGCGCGCAGCGCAGCTTGCCGTCGGCGGCGGGCGTGGAGCCGCAGGTGCCGCCCGGCGGGCAGGTGCCCTCGCCGTTGCAGGGCGTGCAGCGCACCTTCGCCTCCGGGCACTTCGCGGGATCGAACAGGCAGAGCGTCGCCGCGAGCGCCCGCGCGCACTCGTCGTCGCCCGCCCGGCAGGACTTCCAGTCGCAGCGGGCGCCGCCGCACAGCTGGTCGCACGCCTCGGTCGCCGGGTCGCAGACGCGCACGAGCTCCATCATCCCGTGGTCCTCGTGGTTCAGCTTGTGACAGTGAAACACGAACGATCCGGTGAACTCGCGGTACTCGGCGAGAGCGTCCAGGGTGCGGTCGAGGTTGACGAGGTAGGTATCGCGAAAGTGCGCGAAGGGAGGCTCGAACAGGCGCGATTTCACGTTCGGATCGCTGGATCCCGCCGGCGGCAGCGGGCACACGAGGAACGGATTGATGTGGATGTGAAACGGGTGCCCGTCGAAGCCGGACGTGATGCGCCAGTGATCGACGGCGCCCTTCGTGAGCACGCGATCGTACGGGTACCTGTCACGGTCGGTGTGCTCGAAGTTCTTCGCGTTCAGGTTGTGATCGGGGAACGCACACTGGTCGAGCCCCTCGGTGTTGTAGAAGAGCATCCACATCGCGACGAGCTGATCGATCTGCTCTGGCTTCCTCGGCCCCTGCACGTCCTTGCAGCGCGCGAGCGCGTCGACCTCGCCGTCGCCCAACGTGAGCCCGGGCGCGAGCGCCGCGATCGCCTCGAGATCGGGCATCTGCGTCTCGGAGGGGGCGCCGGCGGCGGTGGTGACGTTGACGATCGCGAGCAGATCGCCGTTCGACGCGGTCTTCAAGATGTCATCGGGCGTGGGGGCGGTCGTCCGGCTGATGAGGCCGCCCGTCGCGCCGGTCGTGTCCTCCTGGAGGAAGCGCCCGGACATCACGCACAGCGTCTCCCCGTGCGACAGCTTGCTGCCGTCGAGCAGCGCCTCGACGCGGTAGCCGGGCGCCATGAACACGTACGGCGGCGCGAAGGGCCAGTCGACGCCGTCGGGCGGCCTCGGCATCGTGATGCCGTCGCGCGCGATCTGGGTGAGCGGCACCGGCCCCGCGGCGAGATCGAGGTTCGCGCAGTCGGAGTCCTTGCCCTTGAAGACCACCAGCTGGATCTCGTCGAGGAAGGACGCGTGCAGGAAGCGCCAGCGCTCGATCTGCCCGGGCGGCATCACGAGCCGCGGCCTGCGCACGCCGTTGACGAGGTTGGTCTGCTTCCTCGACGTGTCGCCGAGCACGTAGAAGTCGTCGAAGGTGAGGTGGTCCTCGTCGCACGCCTGGCCCTCGGGGAGCGGCGCCACGTCGGCGGGGGGCGTCGTCACGAGCCAGACGCGCTCCTTCGCGCGCTTCACGCCGGGCAGCTCGTCGACGGGCCCGCGCACGATCCACGCGCCGGCCGCGCCGCCCGCGATCTGGATCGCGGTGCTGCCGTGGATGTGCGGGTGGTACCAGTGCAGCCCCTCGTGGTGAGGGCCGTCCTCGTCGATGTCCCAGCGGTGCCGCGCGCCGCTTCCAGGCGCGACGCGCGAGAGCACGTCGTCCGCGTGAAAGCAGGCCCGCGCCCCCACCGAGCGATCGCCGTCGCAGGATCGGCAGAGGAGGCCGTCGCGCTCCACGCAGCCGCCGCCTCGCGCGTAGTCGGGGCGCACGTGCGAGCCGTGCGCGTGGAGGTTCGTCGTGTTGAAGTCGAAGACGTGGCAGGTGGCGCCCGTGGCGTCGGTGCACTTGCACGCCGAGTCGTGCCCGTGACCGCCGGTGCAGCTCGCGCCGGTCGTCGCGTCGGTGCAGGTGCACGCGGTCTCGCTGAGGCCGCGCAGCGCGCTCTTCGTGAACCTGTTGCGGAGGTCGACGCGGACCTGGCGGCCCGACCCCGCCGCCGTCTCGATCGTCGGCCCCGGGTACACGCCGTTGTAGCCGCGCCCGCAGTGCCGCTGTCCCTCGAACGTGAACTCCGTCGGCTGAAGCGAGAGCTGGTACACGCCGTCCGCGTCGGGCTCGAGCGTCGCGGGGTCGTGGAAGGTCTCGGCGACGCAGCGGCCGTCCGCCAGCGACACGCAGCCGGGAGGAGCCGGCGTCGCCGCGCCCCCCGAGTCGCCGCCGCCGCAGGCCGCCGCGCCGACGACGACGAGCGTACCCGCCAGCCGCCGCCCCCACCCCACCACGATGCCCCGTCGACAATGATCCATGTCAAGACTCGTACGCCGCCGGCGCCGATCGAGGTGTCCGGAGATGGGCCACGCGCTGGCGGAGATCGGAGCATCAGCGCCGGGCGCCGCCGGCGAACACCAGCGCCCGCAGGTGCTCGAAATTCTCCAGGAAGACGCGGATCCGGGGGAGCTGCGAGATCGCGCGCGGGACGCCCATCCACAGCGTGACGTCGCGGCCGATCTCGTCCTTCAGCACCTGGACGAGCGCGACCTGCGCTGGCCCCGGCGGGAGCTCACCGTCCGGTGCCCACGCGATCCCGAGGCCGAGGTGCGCGATCTCGTGGACGACGTGCGCGTTCATCGTCGCGATCGTCGCGGAGACAGGCACGACCGCGCCGCCCGCCGTCGTCACCCGCGGCTCCCGCTCGCCCGGCGCGAGCCACGCGAGCACGTCGTGCGACGCGAGATCTTCGACCACGCGGGGCGCGCCGCGCGTGGCGAGGTAGCTCGGGTGCGCGAGGAGCCGCTGGCGCAGATCGAGCACCCGATGCTGCACCCACCGATCCCCCGGCGTCGGGGCGCCGAACCACAGCGCGACGTCGACGTCCGTGAGCCTTGAGGGATCGGGCGCGTCGCTGAACGTCGCGTGCACCCGCACGCCAGGCCACCCCGCCCGCAGCGCCCCGTAGAGCGCCGCGACCGCGCCGGGGTGCAGGGCGGTCGGCAGGTGCACCCGCACGTCACCCGCTGGCTGCCCGCCCTCGTCTCGCACGGACGAGAGGAGCGCGCCGAAGTCGCGCTGCATCGCGCGCCCTCCGCGCGCGAGCCTCGCGCCCGCCTCCGTGAGCGCGACGCCGCGTGGGCCGCGCTCGATGAGCGGCGCGCCCGCCGCCACCTCGAGCGCGTCCACCTGCCGTCGCAGCGTGCTCCTCGACACGCCGAGGCGGGTCGCCGCCGAGAGGAACGAGCCCTCGTCGACCACGAGCAGGAACGCGCGCAGCTCAGCGAGCACGGCCGCCCGCTGAGCTCGGCCCCGCGTGAGATCCGCGCGCGCCCATGCGCGCGAGGGTAGGTGCCCGAGCGCCCTCCGCGCAACGGCCGCGTCGAGCGCGCCGCGCCCGCTCGGAGGGTGGAGCGCTACCGCTGACCGCGGCTCGGCGCGGGGACGGGCAGCCTGCGCGCGTCCATCCACAGCCCGCCGACGTCGTACAGCGCGCGGCTCTCGGCCTGGAACACATGCACCACCACGTCGCCGTAGTCGACCAGGACCCAGCTCGCGTGGGGCATCCCCTCGACCGCGAGGGGCCGCAGCTTGTGCTGCTCCTTGAGCTCGGCCTCGATCCCCTGCACCAGGCTCGCGACGTGCCGGTCGGACGTGCCGGTCATCAGCACGATGAAATCCGCGTAGTCGACGCGCCCCGAGACGTCGATGATCTCGAGGTCGACCGCCTTCTTGTCGAGCGCGGCCGCGGCGACCCAGAGCGACGTGTCGCGGCCGCTCGGCTGCGCGGGCCCAGCGCCGCGGCGGGCGGTTCGTGTGCCGTCGGCCTTCGGCGCAGCGGGCCGCCTCGTCGCGGGGCTCTTCTTGGCGGGGGCGGCGCTCGCGGCGGGCGCGGGCCGCTTCGCAGCGGGCTTCTTCTCCGCGGGCTTCTTCGCGGCGGGCTTCTTCGTGGCGGAGGGCTTCGAGGGGGGCGCGGGCTTCTTCGTCAAGGCGGTCTCGCTAGCGTCGAGTCTGCCCTGCACCATACACGACCCATTTCGTGGTCGTGAGGTGCGTCGCGCCCATCGGGCCGTACGCGTGCAGCTTCGACGTCGAGATGCCGATCTCGGCGCCGAGGCCGAGCTCGCCCCCGTCGTTGAACCTCGTCGACGCGTTGACGAGGACGCAGCTCGCGTCGACCTCGCGCAGCCAGCGCTCGGCGCGTGCGTAGTCCCGCGTGCAGATGGCCTCGGTGTGCCCGGAGCCGAAGCGCGCGACGTGCGCGAGCGCCTCGTCGAGCGATCCGACGACGCGCACCGCGAGGATCTTCTCGCCGAATTCGCGGCCGAAATCGGCCGGAGACGCGGGCACCACCGACGGCGCGATCGCCGCCGTGCGCTCGCATCCGCGCACCTCGACGCCCGCCGCGACGAGCGCCTCGACGGCGCGCGGCAAGAGCGTCGCGGCCTCCGCCTCGTGCACCAGCAGGCACTCGGTCGCGTTGCAGGTGGCGGGGCGCTGCGCCTTGCCGTTCACGATGAGCTCGCCGAGCATCGCGTGATCGCAGCCCTCGTCCGCGTAGAGGTGGCAGACGCCCTGGAAATGCTGGATGACGGGCACCCGCGCGTGCTCCGTGACGAACCGGATGAGCCCCTCGCCCCCGCGCGGGATCACGAGATCGACGACGCCCGAGAGCGACAGGAGCTCGATCGTCTGCGCTCGGTCGAGCGGCGGGAGGGCGACCACGAGATCGCGCGGCAGCCCCGCTCGATCGAGGGCGTCGCGGACGAGCTCGCCGAGCAGCGCGTTCGACTCGCGCGCGTCCGATCCGCCGCGCAGCAGCGCCGCGTTGCCGGACTTCAGGCAGAGCGCGGCCGCGTCGACGGTGACGTTAGGACGGGCCTCGTAGATCATCGCGACGACGCCGAGCGCGACGCGCACCCGACCCACCCTCAGGCCGTTCGGGCGCACCGTCATCCCCAGCACCTCGCCGAGCGGATCCGGCTGCCGCGCGATCTCTCTCACCGCCTCGACCAGCGTCGCGAGCCGCCGCTCGTCGAGCGCGAGCCGATCGATCACCGCGGCGGACAGGCCGGCGTCGCGTGCGCGGGCGACGTCACGCGCGCTCGCGGTGAGCACGTCCGTCGCGCGCCGCTCGAGCTCGTCGGCGATCGCGAGGACGCCGCGATCGCGCCGACCGTGATCGAGGGACGCGAGCGACCTCCACGCGTCGCGCGCGCGCGTCGCTATCGCCCGAAGATCGAGGCCGCTCACGCGGCGCCCCGCCGGCGACGCCGCGCCGCGAGCACGCCGAGCGCGGCGAGCCCGAGCCCGAGCGCGCCGTCCGCCCGGCCGACCACCTGGCACCCGCAGCCGGACGAGCCGCTCGTCGGGCTCTCCTCGGCGGGCGCGTCGACCGTCACGCCGCCGGCCTTCCCAGCGGCGCCGCCCGAAGCCCCGCCCGCGCCTGCCTTGCCGCCCGCGCCGCCTGCCTTGCCGCCTGCGCCGCCTGCCTTGCCGCCCGCGCCTGCCTTGCCTCCGAACGACGTGGACCCGGCGCCGCCCCCCTTGCCTCCCGCGCCGCCGGTGCCGGGTGTCGCGGCGCACTTGCCGGACTTGCAGCTCTGCCCCTCGGGGCACGTGACCCCCGCGCACCCGTCGACGCACGCGCCCGCCTTGCACACCTCGCCGGCGCCGCAGGTCTTCGTGTCGCAGCCCGCGTCCACGCACTTGCCGCTCGCCGCGCACGCCTTGCCCGAGGGGCAGTTGCCGCACGCGCACTTGTCCTTGCAGACGCCGCCCTCGCAGACGCTGCTCGCGTCGCAGGTCACGCCCACGCAGGGATCGACGCAGACGTCGTTCTTGCACACGTCGCCCGTGGGGCACACGACGCCCATGCACGCGGTCTTGCACTCGCCGGCGCGGCACACCGAGCCCGCCGGGCACGACTTGTTCTGGCAGGCCGGATCGACGCAGAGGCCGCTCGGCGCGTCGCACGTGAGCCCCGCCGGGCACTGGAACTCGCCCGCTCCACACTTGCCGACGCAGCTGCCCTTGAAGCACACCTGGTTCGGAGGGCAGATGTCGCCCTCGTCGACCTTGCCGTTGCAGTCGTCGTCGATGCCGTTGCACGTCTCCTTGCCGGGCGCCGTCACCGGCAGGCACTGGAGCGCGCCGCCCTTGCACTGGCGGACGCCGGCCGCGCACAGGCCCATGCTGCCGGTGTCGCACGCGTCGCCGCCGCCGGCGCACGAGATGCCCTCGACGCGCGTCAGCAGGTCCTCGAAGTCGTTGTCGCCGCCGCCGTACAGGTCCTCCCAGCCGAAGTAGAAGGCCTTCGGGTACTTCACGCTGTCGAACAGGATCAGGTGGATGAAGCTGTTCGCCCCCATGTTGTCGTCGTTGTACTTGGCCTCCGAGTAGTAGAGGGACCCGAAGGTCGACTTGTCAGGCCCCGCGGGCCCGAACTTCACGCAGTTCGTGTCGGTCTTGCCCTCCGTCGACGCCATGAAGAACCCGATCTTGCCGCCCTTGTAGGCAGGGTCGCTCTTGATCGCGAGGGTCTTCGTGACGCCGACGCCGTCGTTGCACCCGAGGAACTCGTGGAGATCGCTCGGCGCGGGCTTCTGACCGGTCACGTTGTACCAGCCGAAGCTGTTCAGCTGCCCGCCGCCGCGCGCGATGACCTTGAAGGTGAGGTTGCACGTCGGGTCGAACGTCTCGGGCGTGACGGCCGCGGCGGTCGCCGGATCGATGGTGCCGTCGCCCTCGCTCGTCAGATAGCCCTTGAGGTTGCCGTTGGACGGGATGGCGCCGCCGCCGGGCTGCTGCAGCGCGAGCGCGGGCGCGGAGAGGAGGATGAGCGCGAGGGGGACGGTGAAGATGCGGCGCTGCACGGCCGAGATCTACCACGCGCGGCGCGCCTACCGCCCGTCGTCGACCACGCGCTCGACGAGGTCGCCCTCGCCAGGGGTCCACGGCTCGGGCGGAGGCGGCGGCAGCTCGTCGCCGCGCGGCACGATCGCGAACGCCAGCACCTCGACGTCCGACGGGCGCTCGAGCACGAGGTACGCCGGCGCGCCGGGGCGCACCGCGAACGAGGCGGGCAGGTCGGCGAAGACCTCGACGGGCGCGCCGGGGGGCAGCTCGAGCGAGACGTGGGCGCGCGCGTCGATCTCGGGCGGCGGCCCGTCGTCGCGCGCCGACGGGCTCGAAGGCGACGCGCGCACGCGAGTCGCTGCGCGGGCTAGCGCGTGGCCGAGCACCAGTAGCCGCGCGCCCTTGCCGTACCCAGGCCCCGGGACGAGCACCATCGCGCGCCGGACCGCCTCCCCGCGGCCCAGCAGGCGCGGCTGATCCTTGCGATCCGGGCCGCCCACCGCGCCGAGGATCCCGGCGCGGCGCGCGAGCCCGAGCCCTCCGGGCAGCGGATCGGGCGTGCCCAGCCACCTCGCGAGCGGAGCCGCGAGCTCTTGCCCCGCGCCGAGCTCGACGAGCGCCGTCGCCTGCGCGACCCGCGCGGGCACGTAGCGCTCGACCTTCAGCCGCTCGAGCAGCGCCGGCCGCGCCACCGGCTCGCCGATCTCGCCGAGCGCGCGCGCCACGAACGGGCCGAGGCGCACGTCGGAGAGCAGCCTCGTCAGCGGCAGGGCCGCGCGCCGCGAGCGGAGGTGGGCGAGCGCCGCGACGAGCTCCTTCATGCGCGAGAAGCTGGGGTCTCGCTCCTCGACCCACGCGATGAGGGTCCCCTCCCCGCGCGCGTCGCCGTTCTCGGCGAGCGCGAGCGCCGCGAGCCGACGGAGGCGCGGATCGGGATCGTCGACGAGCTCGAGCGTCCTCGCGGCGCCCCCCCCGAGCCGGGTCAGCGCGAGGGCCGCGAGCTTCTTCACCTCGTCGTCCTCGTCGCGGGAGAGGCAGAGCCGCAGCTCCCGCTCCGTGCTCTTCACCCTGAGCTCGAACAGCACCTCGGCGGCCTTTCGCCGGAACCCCACGTCCGCGTCGTCGAGCAGCGCCGCGACGTCGGGCGCGGCGTCCGCGTCGCCGGCCATGCCTCGTCGGAGCGCCTCGGGCCACGCCTTGCCCTCGCGCCGCAGGCCGAGCGCCTCGTACTTGCCGTGCGACGCCGCGAGCGCGCGCTGCCGCTGCTTCATCGCGGCGAAGCGATCCGCGAACATCGGCGCGACGTCGCGGGTCTCGCCCGGATCCGTCGCGACGTCGAAGAGCTGGCACGCGGCCGCGCGGCGGGCGCAGACGAGGCGCAGGCTCCCCTCCGCGAGCAGCGTCGCGTCGTCCGTCTCGGCGAACGCGAGGCCGAGATCGCCCTCGGGCGCGCGCCCGGCGAGCAGCGGCCCGAGATCGCGCCCCCGCACGCGCGCCGGCCTCGGCACCCGCAGCCCGGCCAGCAACGTCGGCATCACGTCGATCGTCTGCACCGGCACGGTGACGCGCGCGGGGCGCAGGATCCCGGGCGCCACGATCACGAGCGGGACGCGCACCTGCTCGTCGTACACGCTCGTGCCGTGGTAGCGGCCGCCGTGCTCGCCGTGCTCCTCACCGTGATCGGCCGTCACGACGATGACCGCCTCCGGCCTGCGCCGCCGCACCTCGGCGACGATGGATCCGATCCCCGCGTCGGCCGCGGCGATCTCGCCGTCGTAGCGGTCCACGTCGCGATCCCCGAAATCGTGCGCCGCGTGGTGCTCGTAAGGTTCGTGTGGTTCGAAGAGGTGCGCCCACACGAGCACCCGGCGGTCGGGGCGGACCTGATCGAGGTACGCGGCGACCTGTGGCGCGCGCGCGGCCGCGGGGAGGAACTCGACGCGGCGGTACTCGAAGTCGAGTCCGCTCTCACGCAGCGGCCCGAACCTGTCGGCGTCGATGAAGAAGACGGCCGGCGGATAGAACGCGGCCGTCCGGTATCCGTAGCCGCGGAGCAGCTTCGCGAGCGTGTCCGGGCGATCGTCCGCGCCCTGGGCGAACAACGGCCGCAGGTACTTGCCCGTCATCAGCGAGCCTATCGAGTACGAGGTGTGCGGCGTCGGCGCGTACGCCGCGGTGAACACGACCCCCTCCGCCGCGAGCGCGTCGAGGTGCGGGGTCGTCGCGCGCGGGTAGCCGTACGCGCCGACGTGATCTGCGCGCAGCGCGTCGACCGAGAGGAGGACGACGTCCCTGCCCCGCAGATCGATCGCCGCGGTCTGCTCTGCCAGAAGCTCGACCGGCGCGTCGACCGGCGGCGCCTCGGTCAGCCGCGCGACGAGCGCCGCCCCGTACCGCGCGAACGTGCCGCGGTCGACCGCGAGGAACCGCGCGTTGTCGGCGCGCTCGAGCGAGCGCGCGAGCGCTGGCGTCATCACGAGCGCGAGCGCGAGGCCGAGCACGACCGCGCTCGAGACAGCCAGCCGCGCCGCGCCCGGCCGCGCCGGAGGCTCGAGCCACCTCGTCGCGGAGACGGCGGCGACGACGGCGAGCGCGCTCAAACCGTGGTGAAACGCCGGGTAGAGCCGCGGCAGCGCCAGGTGATCGAGCGCGACGAGTCCCAGCACCGTCACCGCTGCGATCGCCGACACCGCGACGGGCGATCGGCGCGCGGCCGCCGCCACGCGAGGCTGGAGCGCGGCCGCGACGCCCGCAGCCGAGAGCGCGACGATCGCGATCCAGGCCGCGCGCACGCGCGGATCGGCGAAGTGGCGGCCGAAGCTCGTGCCCCACGCCGCGGCGGCCCCCGCGACCAGCGCCGCGCCGACCGTGAGCGCCCGCGGGAGCCGCCCCTCTCGGAGCGCGGTCCTCGCGATCCCCGCGCCGACGAGCGCCACGGGCGCGAGCGCCACCCAGGAGAGCACGGGCAGCGTGCGGAGCAGCTGCTTCGCCTCCCACGCTCCCGCGAGCGCGTGCCCGGAGGTCGCGACCAGCGCGAGCCCCTCGAGGCACACGAGGACCAGCGCCGCGAGCAGCGCGTCCGCCAGCGCGACGAGCGCCCTCACGTCACCGCGGCCGGCCCCACGCGCGCCGGATCACTTGTAGACGACGGACAGGATCTCGTAGCAGCGCTTCGGGCCGCCGGGCGTCTGCAGCTGGACCTCGTCGCCCTCCTCCTTGCCGAGCAGCGCGCGCGCGATGGGCGCCGACACGTTGATCGTGCCCTCGTCGATGTTCGCCTCGGTGGGACCCACGATCTGGTACGTGACCTCGGTGTCCGAGTCCTCGAGCGAGAGGGTGACCGTGGCACCGAACCGGATCTTCGGCCCCGAGAGCTTCGAGGGATCGATGACCTCCGCGCGCGACAGCGACGACTCGATCTCCTTGATGCGCCCCTCGATGAAGCTCTGGCGATCCCGGGCGGCGTGGTACTCCGCGTTCTCCTTCAGGTCTCCGTGCTCGCGCGCGGTGCCGAGATCGAGGGCGTTCTTCGGGCGCTCGACCTCCTTCAGATGGCGCAGCTCGTCGCGGAGCTTCTGCTGCCCGCCCGGGGTCATCGGTACGCGGTCCATGTCGGCGGCAGTATTAGCCCAACTCCGCGGCGAGCGGCGAGCGCGGCCGGATCGGACTCAGTGGCTACAACCGCCGCGACCCTTGCAGTCGTTCTTGCCCTTGCAGGCGTGCTGCTGGGTGCGGCAGCCGCCCTGGCCGCGGCACTGGTTCATCCCCGCGCACGCGTGCTTCGCCGGCGCCTCGACCTCGCGCGGCGCGCTCGAGCCTGTCGTCGCCGGCGCGCGCGGCCGGGGCGCGGCCGCGGGCGGGGTCACGGACGGCGCGGCCGCGGCCTGACCCCCGTCACCACCACAGCCGTTGGCGCCCGCGCAGGCGTGCTTCTCCGACGCGGCGGGCGCCGTCGGGGCCGCGGCGGACGCGCTCGTGGCGGCGCCTGTGTCGGTCGACTTCTTGGCGCAGCCCGCGGCGCCAGCGACGAGGCCGGCGAGCGCGGCCAGCAGGAGGGGCCTTCGAGGTTGCATCGTGGCGTGCGCATGCACCCGGCGCGCCGCGCTGTCACGCGGGTTCGGCCCGCGCTTGGGCGCCGCGTGGTCTCGGGGTACACGTCCCGGATGAACCACCGCCACGAGGAGTGTCGTCGATGCTCGGCCGGCGCCGGGCCACGCGAGTTCGCGCTGCCGCGCACAGCGGCGGTCTACGAGCGAGACCGCCCCTTCCGCGTCTCGTCGATCACGCTCGACGTCGCCATCGATCTCGAGGGCGGCTCGATCGCGGGCGCGGCGCGCCTCGTCGTCGAGCGCGTGGATCCCTCCGCGCGAACCCTCGTGCTCGACGCCGTCGCGCTCCAGGTCTCTCGCGTCACCGTCGACGGCGAGAGCACGCCCCACCTCGAGGACGGAGAGACCCTGCGGATCGATCTGCCGGAGGGCCCGCGACACGATGTCGCCGTGGCGTACTCCGCGCGCCCCAGGCGCGGCCTGTACTTCGTCACCCCGCCCGGCGCGACTGCGCCCACGCAGGCCTGGACCCAGCTGCAGGACGAGGACGCGCGCCACGTCTTCCCCTGCCTCGACAAACCTCACGAGAAGTTCACGTTCGACGCGCGCGTGGCGGTGCGCCGCGGCCTGTCCGTGCTGTCGAACGGCTCGCTCCGCGAGCGCGTCGAGCAGGGCGACGGCGCCGCGTTCCACTGGGTGATGCGCGATCCCGTGCCGGCGTACCTCGTGTCGATCGTCGTCGGTGACTTCGAGATCCTCGAGGACGGCGTCGTCGACGGCGCGCCCATCACGTACTGGGTCCCGCGCGGCCGCGCCGAGGCGGCGCGTCGCTCGCTCGGGCGCACGCCGGAGATGGTGCGGAGGTTCGGCGAGCTGCTCGGCGTGCCCTACCCGTTCGAGAAGTACGCGCAGATCGTCGTCGACGGCTTCAGCTTCGGCGGGATGGAGAACACGACCGCGACCACGCTGTACGAGCACGCCCTGCTCGACGAGCGCGCCGCGCTCGACGTCACCACCGACGATCTCGTGGCGCACGAGCTCGCGCACCACTGGTTCGGTGACCTCGTGACGTGCCGTGATTTCTCGCACGGGTGGCTCAACGAGGGCTTCGCGACGTTCTTCGAGCACCTCGATCGGGAGGCGCACCTCGGCGACGCCGACTACCTCCACGGCCTGAAGGTCGATCAGGCGGCGTACCTCGCCGAGGCGAAGGGCCGCTACGAGCGGGCCATCGTGTCCAACACGTACGACGCGCCGATCGATCTGTTCGACCGGCACCTCTACGAGAAGGGCGGGCTCGTCCTTCACCTGCTGCGCCGCAAGCTCGGCGACGGGGCGTTCTTCGCCGGCGTCGGCGCGTACCTGCGAGCGCACGCGCACGGCGTCGTCGAGACGCGCGATCTGATGCGCGCGCTCGAGGCGTCGAGCGGCAAGGCGCTCGACCGGTTCTTCGACGAGTGGGTGCACCGCCCCGGCCACGCCGAGATCTCCGTCGGCGTCACGTGGGCGGACGGCGTGCTCCGCGTCACCGCGCAGCAGCCCGCCAAGCGGGTCTTCTCGGTCACCGTCGAGCTCGAGCTCGGGTGGGACGGCGGCGAGACGCGCGTGGAGGCGGTGGCGCTCGAGGGCCCCGAGGCCCACGCGAGCTTTGCGTGCCCGGTGCGCCCGGCGCACGTCGCCGTCGATCCGCGGCACCTCGTCGTCGGCGAGCTCACGACCCAGCTGCCAGCGGACTGGCATCGAGCGACGCTCCGTCACGGCGCGACGGCCCGGGCGCGCTGGCTCGCGGCGGCGGCGCTCGGGCGCGTCGCAGATCCGCGCGCGGTCTCGGCGCTCACCGAGCGCCTGCGCGACGAGGGGGAGCACTGGGCCGTGCGCGCGGAGGCGGCGACGGCCCTCGGCGACGCGCGCTCCCCGGAGGCGCGGTCGGCGCTCCTCCTCGCGCGA
>JADLFU010000038.1 GCA_020849655.1 Polyangiaceae bacterium
CCGCGGGAGTCGAGGATCTCACGTGCGAGGACGGCGTCGATCTGGGACATGGTGGCTCCTTGCGCGGGCGGGTACCCGAGCGCGCGCGCCGCCGCAACGCCCCGGCGCCGGGGGAGGAATGAGGTTGCGACGTTCGACCCGGGGGGCGCATAGTCGCGCTGGTCATGTCCTCTCCCAAGCAGGCGCCCGCTCCGGCGGCGCCCAAGGGTCAAGGTGGCCGGCCGGCGGCGCACGGATCGCTCGCGGGCCTCGGCATCGCGGCGCTGGGCGTGGTGTTCGGCGACATCGGCACGAGCCCGCTCTACGCGCTGAAGGAGTGCTTCACGGGGCACCACGCCGTCGCGCCCGACCGCGCGGGCGTGCTCGGCGTCCTGTCGCTGATGCTGTGGTCGCTGACGGTGGTCGTGACGGTGAAGTACGTGGGGTTCATCATGCGCGCCGACAACCACGGCGAGGGCGGCATCCTCGCGCTCCTGGCGCTCGTGCCGGAGTCGTTCCGCCGGGCGGGCAGCGTGATGGTGCCCGTCGTGCTCGTCGGGGCCGCGCTGCTCTACGGCGACGGCGTGATCACGCCGGCGATCTCGGTGCTGTCGGCGGTCGAGGGCCTCGAGGTCGCTACGGAGGCGATGAAGCCCGTGGTCGTCCCGGCCACCGTGGTGATCTTGATCCTGCTCTTCCTCGTGCAGCGCAAGGGCACCGCGGGGATCGGCGCCGTGTTCGGCCCGATCATGGTGCTCTGGTTCCTAGCGATCGCCGCTCTCGGCGTCGCGCAGATCGCGAAGAACCCCGGCGTCCTCGCCGCCCTCGATCCCCGCCACGGCGCGAATTACCTCCTGCACCACGGGTACCATGGGTTCCTCGTGCTCGGCTCGGTCGTCCTCTGCGTGACGGGCGGCGAGGCGCTCTACGCGGACATGGGGCACTTCGGCCCGCGCGCCATCCGCCTCGCGTGGTTCGGGCTCGTGATGCCGTCGCTCGCGCTCAACTACTTCGGGCAGGGCGCGCTCATCCTCGCCGATCCGGCGGCGGCGAAGGCGCCGTTCTACGCGATCGTGCCGCGCCCGCTCCTCTACCCGATGGTCGGGATGGCGACGCTGGCCACCGTCATCGCGTCGCAGGCCCTGATCTCGGGCGCGTACTCGCTGACGAGGCAGGCGGTGCAGCTCGGGTACTGCCCGCGCGTCTCCATCGTGCACACGTCGAAGGAGCAGGAGGGGCAGATCTACATCCCCGAGATCAACTGGATGCTGATGGTCGCGTGCGTCGTGCTCGTGCTCGCGTTCCGCGAGTCGACGGCGCTCGCCGCCGCGTACGGGATCGCCGTCACCGGGACGATGGGCATCACGTCGATCGTCTACTTCGTCGTCATCACGCGCACGTGGGGCTGGGGCCTCTCGCGCGCGCTGCCGCTCGTCGGGTTCTTCCTCGCGTTCGACCTCGCGTTCTTCGCGGCGAACATCGTGAAATTCAAGGACGGCGGGTGGGTGCCGATCGCGATGGCGGCGGTCGTGTTCACCGCGATGATCACGTGGAAGGCCGGGCGCGCGCGGCTGTATCAGTTCATCACCTCGCGCACGGTCGAGCTCGAGGAGTTCCTGTCCGGCCTCGAGCAGAGGCCCCCGCCGCGCGTCGAGGGCACGGCGGTGTTCATGACGGCGAGCGCGACCGGCGTGCCGCAGGTCATGCTGCACCACTACAAGCACAACCAGGTCCTGCACGAGCAGGTGGTGCTGCTGACGATCGCGAGCGAGGACGTCCCGTTCGTCTCGCCGAAGCACCGCATCCAGGTCGAGGAGCTGCGCTGCGGGTTCTTCCGGGTGAAGGCCGCCTTCGGGTTCATGGAGACGCCGAAGATCCCCGCGATCCTCGAGGCGTGCGCGATCTTCGGCCTCGCGATCGATCCCGAGACGGTGACGTTCTACCTCGGGCGCGAGACGCTCCTCGCGACGCGCAGGCCGGGGATGGCGCGGTGGCAGAAGGCGCTGTTCTCGTTCCTCTCGCGCAACGCGCGCACCGCGACGTCGTACTTCGGCATCCCGGCGGACCGCGTCGTCGAGCTGGGGATGCAGGTCGAGCTCTAGCCGCGGGCGCGCCCCGGCTGCACGTCGACAGCCGCCGCGGAATCGCTACGCCCGTGGTCGCGCTGCCTGTAGGGTGACGCCGACGCATGGGCGCGCGCGTGATGGTCGTCGACGACAGCCCCACCCTCCGCAAGGTGGTCTCGGGCATCCTCGCGCGCGGCGGGCACGAGGCGGTGGTCGCCGCCGACGGCCACGAGGCGCTCTCGCTGCTCGCGAGCGAGCGCGTCGACCTGATGCTGCTCGATTTCGTGATGCCGAAGATGACCGGCTACGAGCTGTGCCGGCGCCTCCGCGCGGACCAGCGGCACGCCTCGCTGCCCGTCGTCTTGATGAGCGCCAAGGCCGAGAAGGTGCGCGATCAGTTCCTCGAGCAGACGGGCGCGCTCGACGCGATCAGCAAGCCGTTCGATCCGCAGGCGCTGCTCGCCGTCGTCGAGGGCACGCTGAAGCGCGTCGAGGAGGGGCGCGTGCGCCGCGAGATCCCGACGCTCGAGGTCGATCTCGAGGAGATCGAGGACGAGCCCGAGCCGAGCCTCAGCGAGCCGCCGCCGCCCGCGTCGAGGCCGGACGTGGCGGCGATCGCGTTCGTCGAGCGCGTGACGGCGGCCGTCGGGCAGGCGCTATCCGCGCTCGGCGTGCCCATCGATCACGACAGGCTCTCCGCGCAGCTCTCGGTCGCGCTCGACGCCGCGGCGCTGACGGCGCTGCTGCAGCGGCTCGAGGAGTGGGCGGAGAGCGCGGGGCCGCGGGAGGTGCTGAGAGGGCGAGGCGACGCGGTGCCGCTCGGCGAGATCCTCCAGGTGCTGCAGATGCAGATGCAGACCGGCACGCTCACGGTCACGCAGGGCCCGGTCGAGGTGGAGGTGGCGTTTCGCCAGGGGCTCGTCGACATCGCGCGGTCGCGCGGCGAGCTGCGCGACGAGTTCCGGCTCGGGCGCTACCTCGTCGAGGAGGGGCTCGTGTCGAAGGGCGATCTCGACGCGGCGGCGGCGCGCGCGAAGGAGCGCGCGAAGCTCCTCGGCGACGAGCTGCTCGCGGCCGAGAAGGTGACCCGCGCGGACCTCGACGGCGCGCTCGCGCGGCAGTCGAGCGAGCTCATCTACGAGATCCTGCGCTGGCCGAGGGCGCGCTTCGCGTTTCGCAAGGGCGGGCCCGAGGTCAGGGACAACCCCGGCCTCGGCCTGCCCGTCGCGAGCCTCGTGATGGAAGGGTTCCAGCGCGTCGACGAGTGGCGGCTCATCGAGGAGCACATCGACTTCGACGCCGTGCTCTACAAGAACCCCCCGGCGATCGAGAAGCTGAAGGACGGCAAGCTCGGGAAGGTCGAGCGCCGCATCCTCGATCTCGTCGACGGCGACCGGAGCGTCCGCGAGATCGTGAAGCAGTCGTCGGCGTCGAGCTTCGACGCGTGCAAGATCCTCTACCAGCTGCTCGAGGCGCGCCTCGTCCGGCGGATGCAGCCGGCGCCGTGATCGCGCTCGTGGGTCGCGCGCGCGCGGTGCGCGTCTCGCCGGAGGTGGCGCGGCGGGTGGTCACCTTCGGCCCGATCACCCAGGTGCCCGGCCTCCCGCCCCCCGCGCTCGGCGTGGCCGTCGCGGAGGGCGCGCCCTGCCTCGTCCTCGATCCGCTCGGCGACGGCGCGCCGGACAGGCGCGTGGGGCTGCTGTGCGACGTCGACGGAGAGGCGGTCCTGCTGGTCGCCGCTCGGCTCGCGTCCCCAGATGAGGCGCCCGGCGACGAGCTCGACGTGCGCGCGGTGTACGGGGAGGTGGAGGGCATCATCTGGGCGCGGAGCGCGCAGCGCGCGTACGAACGAGGGGCGTGATCATGGCGAGCCGACGCAACAAATTGATGGATCTGCTCCTCCGTGGCGGCGAGCGCGCGGAGGAGCGCGCCGTCGACGATCCGGCGCTCACGAGCGCGCACACGCGGGCCCGCCAGGCGCTCGCCGAGCTCGTCCCCGTGACCGAGCGCCTCGCCGGCGCGGTCGCGCACGCGCGCGGCACCGTCGAGGCGCTGTCGGAGCGCGAGCGACGCGGGCTGGCGTCGCGAGCCGAGCTCTCGGCCGCGACGGCGCGCGTGCGCGACGGCCTCGACCGCCTCGGCATCGTCGCGCTGAACGCGGGGCTGGAGGGCGCGCGGCTGGAGGGCCCCGCGGGGCGCGCGCTCGCGATGGTGGCCGACGAGATCCGCCAGGTGGCGATGCGCTGCATGGCGAGCACCGACGAGGTCGACGAGGCGCTCCACGCCGCGCGGACGGAGGCTGACAAAGCTCACGTGGCGCTCGGTGAGACGCGCGAGCGCCTGGCGACGGCGGCGATCGAGGCGTCCTCGGGCGTCGCGCTGGCCCACGCGGCGGACGGGGCGCTGTCGGACCTCGGCGACAGGCTCGGCAAGGCGACGGGCGTCGATCCGGAGGTCGCCGCGGCGCTCGAGCGCGCCCAGACGCACGCGCGCGAGCTGGTCTCGGCGCTCAGCCTCGCGTCGTCACGCGGGCTCGTGCGCGGCGCGGCGCTCCGGCCGGTGCTCGAGCCCATATTGAGATTGTTCGATCAGCTGGACACGGATCGCGACGCCGAGGACGAGTGAACGACGACGCCGATCTCCAGGCCCTCTTCCTGGGCGAGATCCGGCGGCACCAGGCGACGCTCTCGGACGCGGACGCGCCGGTGGAGGCGGCCCGGCGCGCGCTCCACGCGCTGAAGGGCACGGCGTCGCTCCTCGGAGAGTCGGCGCTCGCCGAGGCGCTGGCGAGGCTCGAGCGGCGGCACCGCGCGGCGCCGGCGGAGGCGCGCCTCGCGGCGCACGCGCTGCTCGTCGAGATCGGGGCGCGGGTGGCGCGCGGCGAGCCGGCGCTCGTCTCGTCGTGGCCCGAGCCGCCCGTCGATCTCGTCGCGACGCAGGTGCCGGAGGGCGTGCGCGCGACCTACGTCTCGGAGATGACCGACCGCCTCGCGCGCATCGATGCCGCGCTCGCGAGCGGGCAGCCCGCCGACGCCGCGCGCCAGGAGGTGCTGCGCCACGTGCACGCGATGAAGGGCGCAGCGGGCAACGCGCGCGCGGAGGAGATGGCGTGGTTCTGCCACGGGCTCGAGGCGGAGCTGAAGCGCGCGGACGCGGGCCACGACGGCGCGCGCGCGTGGATGAGCGTGCTCACGGGGCTGCGAGGGGTCTGGTCCGAGCTGATCGTCGAGCCGACCGTCGCGCTGGCGCGCCTGTCGAATCGCCCGCCGCCCGGCGAGCCGCCCCCGCCGCGCTCGAGCGTGCCGTCGACGGGCCGCGTCGCCCGCGGGCGCTCCACGCGGCCGCCGCAGCTCGAGGATCTCGACGGCGCGACGACCCGCGTTCCGAACGACGCGCTCGATCGCATCGCCGAGCGCACCGCCGTCGTCGCGCGCGCCGCCGCTCGCGTCGCCCAGGATCTCGCGTCGAGCCGCATCGCGAGCCGCGTGCTCAGGGAGACGGCCGCCGAGCTGGCGGAGGCGCTGCGGCTCATCGGCCCGCCGCGCCCGTGGGGCGCCC
>JADLFU010000039.1 GCA_020849655.1 Polyangiaceae bacterium
AGGCCGGCGGGGAACGCCGTCGCCGCCTTCACGCCGATCTCCTCGTGCGCGCGCACGAGGTCGCGCACGCCCTCCATCCCGAGGTTGGGGTTGACCTCGAAGCTGCCGAAGAAGCGGTCCGGGTGCTGCCGGATGGCGCGGAGCGCCTCCGGGTTCATCGTGACGCCGACCATCGCCTTCTCGATGCCGTGCGCGTCCATCTCCTTCAGCACCTGCCCCACGTAGTCCGCGACCTTCTCGGTCCTCGGGATGTCCTTGAACATGTACTCCGCGGGGAACTTGAAGCGCTCGCGGCTCTCCTCGTCGAGCAGGAGCGGCTTCAAGAACTCGTACCAGGTCGAGCTGTCGTCGGTGGGGATCGACAGCATCAGATCGATCGCGCCGACTCCCTTGGGCATGGGCATGCGCGCCATGGTGCACCAAGACGGCGACGCGCTCGACAAGAAAAATGAAACATGTTCTAGTCTCGGACATGAGCGAGGTCATGCGCGCGCCGTACGTGCTCGAGTACGGCTACCGACGCAGCACGGGGGCCGTGATCGGCGAGTTCCTCACGGCGCTCCGCGACGGGCGGATCGTCGGCGCGAGGACCGCGACCGGCCGGGTCGTGGTGCCCCCGACGGAGTACGATCCGGAGACGGCGGACGCGATCACGGAGCTCGTCCCCGTCGCCTCCAGCGGGGTCGTGACGACGTGGTCGTGGGTCGCCGAGCCCTCGCCGGGCCAGCCGCTCGCGCGGCCGTTCGCGTGGGCGCTCGTGCGGCTCGACGGCGCCGACACGGCGATGCTCCACGCCGTCGACGCGGGCGCGCCCGAGCGGATGAAGACGGGGATGCGCGTCTGCGCGAGGTTCCGCGGCGAGCGCGCGGGCACGATCCTCGATCTCGAGGCGTTCGAGCCGGAGGCCGCGTCGTGAGCGCGCCCGTCACGCGGTTCAAGTCGCATGTAAGGTATGTGTTCGATGTACCGGCGGGGCCGACGGTCTCCAGGTTCCTCGCGGCGGTCGCGGAGGGGCGCCTCTTCGGCCAGCGCTGCCCGTCGTGCGCGAAGGTGTACGTGCCGCCGCGCGTCGCGTGCCCCCGCTGCGGCGACGCGCTGTCGCCCGAGCAGCTGCCCGTCTCGGACACCGGCACCGTCACGAGCTTCTGCGTCGTCAACGTGCCCTACGAGGGACAGACGATGAAGCTGCCGTACGTGTACGCGAGCGTCGTGCTCGACGGCGCTGACATCCCCTTCCCTCACCTGGTCGACGCCGAGCCCGGCGACGTGCGCATGGGCCTGCGCGTCCGCGCCGAGTGGAGGGAGACGCGCGGCCCGACGCTCGAGAGCATCCGCGCGTTCAAGCCCACCGGCGAGCCCGACGCGCCGTTCGACTCGTTCAAGGAGCACCTGTGAGCGCGCGGCGCGAGATCGCGATCGTCTCGTTCGCGGAGGCGATCGTCGAGCGGAGCCCCGGCGACGACTGCGAGCTCTTGTTCCCTGTGCTCCAGCGCGCGCTCGGGGGCGTGGGCCTGGGGCAGCGCGACATCGGCTTCACGGTGTCGGGCAGCAGCGATTTCCTCGGCGGGCGACCGTTCGCGTTCGTGATGGCGACCGACGTGCTCGGCGCGTGGCCGCCCATCCGCGAGTCGCACGTCGAGATGGACGGCGCGTTCGCGCTCTACGAGGCGTGGGTGCGCCTGCAGCACGGCGATCTCGACACGGCGCTCGTGTACGCGTTCGGGCGCCCGTCGCAGGGGCCCATCCACGACGTCCTGTCGCTGCAGCTCGACCCCTACTACGCGGCGCCGCTCCGCCCCGACGCCCTGTCGCTCGGCGCGCTCGGCGCGCGGGCCGCGCTCGACGCGGGGCTGACGACCGAGGCCGAGCTCGCCGGGATCGCCTCCGCGCGCCGCGGCGTCCCCGCGTCGACGGACGAGCCGTACCTGCGCGAGCCGCTCCGCGCGCACGCCGCCTCGACGATGCGCGACGGCGCGGCCGTCATCGTGCTCGCCGCGGGGGACAGGGCCCGCGCGCTCTGCCCGCGCCCCGCGTGGATCTCGGGGATCGATCACCGCATCGAGGCGCACTCGCTCGGCGCGCGCGATCTGGCGCGCTCGACCTCGACCGAGCAGGCGGCGAGGGCGGCGGGCGCCCTCGGCTTCGGCGCCGACACGGCCGAGCTGCACGCGCGGTTCGCGCACGAGGAGGTGCTCCTCCGGCGCGCGCTCGAGCTGCCAGCCTCGACGAGGATCAACCCGTCGGGCGGCGCGCTCGCGAACGATCCGCTCATGGTGACGGGCCTGTGCCGCCTCGGGCACGCCGCGCGCGCGGTGATGGACGGCGCGTCGCGCGCGATCGGGCACGCGACCTCGGGGCCGTGCCTGCAGCAGAACCTCGTCTGCGCGCTGGAGGCACGCCCATGAACCGCTGCGCCGTCGTCGGGATAGGTCAGACCAAGCACGCCGCGAGGCGCGACGACGTGTCGATCGCGGGGCTCGTGCGCGAGGCCGCGCTCCGCGCGCTCGCCGACGCGGGGCTCACGTTCCGCGACATCGACGCCGTCGTGATCGGCAAGGCGCCCGACACGTTCGAGGGCGTGATGATGCCGGAGCTCTACCTCGCCGACGCGCTCGGCGCGGCCGGCAAGCCGATGATGCGCGTGCACACGGCGGGCAGCGTCGGCGGGTCGACCGCGATCGTCGCCGCGCACCTCGTGCAGGCGGGCGTGCACAAGCGCGTGCTCACCGTCGCCTTCGAGAAGCAGTCGGAGAGCGACGCGATGTGGGCGCTGTCGCCGAAGTTTCCGTTCCAGCCGCCGCTGCTCGCGGGCGCGGGCGGGTACTTCGCGCCGCTCGTGCGCAGCTACATCCGCCGCTCCGGCGCGCCCGGCGAGGTGGGCATCAAGGTCTCCGTGAAGGACCGCAAGAACGCGCTCTCCAACCCGTACGCGCACCTCGTGCTCCCCGACATCTCCGACGAGGTGGTCGAGAAGTCCCCGATGCTGTGGGATCCGATCCGTGACCTCGAGACGTGCCCGTCGTCCGACGGCGCCGCCGCGATGGTGCTGGCGGCGGAGGACGCGCTCGGCGGCGTCACGAACCCCGCGTGGGTGCTCGCGTCCGAGGTGCGCAGCGAGCCGACGATGTTCGCGGGGCGCGACCAGGTGAACCCCCAGGCCGGGCGAGACTGCGCGAAGGCGCTCTACGCGCAGGCCGGCATCACCGATCCCCGCCGGCAGATCGACGTCGCCGAGGTGTACGTGCCGTTCAGCTGGTTCGAGCCGATGTGGATGGAGAACCTCGGGTTCGCCGGCGAGAACGAGGGCTGGAGGCTCACGCTCGACGGCGCGACGTCGATGACGGGAGACCTGCCGATCAACCCCTCGGGCGGCGTCCTGTCGACGAACCCGATCGGCGCGTCCGGCATGATCCGCTTCGCGGAGGCGGCGATGCAGGTGCGCGGCACGGCCGGCGCGCACCAGGTCGACGGCGCGAAGGTGGCGATGGGGCACGCGTACGGCGGCGCCTCGCAGTTCTTCGCGATGTGGCTGGTCGGCCGCGACAAACCCTGACGAGAGAGAGACCACCGATGCACTTCAACCTCGCAGACATCTTCGAGAGCCTCGTCGACGCGGTCCCCGACAACGTGGCGCTCGTCTCCGCGCCGCACCGCCTCACGTACCGCGAGCTCGACCAGCGCAGCAACCAGGTCGCGCACGCGCTCGCGTCGCGCGGCGTCGGGGCGGGCGACCACGTAGGGTTGTTCCTCTACAACGGCGCCGAGTTCATCGAGGCGATGATCGGCTGCTTCAAGCTGCGCGCCGTCCCCATCAACATCAACTACCGCTACGTCGAGGACGAGCTCGCGTACCTGCTCGACAACGCCGACATCGTCGCGCTCCTCTACCAGCGAGAGCTCGAGCCGCGCGTGCTCAACGTGCTCGACAAGACCCCGACGGTGAAGCACCTCGTCGTCGTCGAGGACGACTCGCCCGCCACGCCGTCGCGGGCCACGCCGTGGGCCGAGCTCGTCGCCGGGCAGCCCACCACGCGAGGGTTCGGGCCGCGCTCGCCGGACGATCTCTACGTCATCTACACCGGCGGCACGACGGGCATGCCGCGCGGCGTGATGTGGCGCCACGAGGACGTGTTCTTCGCCGGGCTGCAGGGCGGCAACCCGGGCGGCCCCGCGCTCACCCGCGCCGAGGAGGTGGCCGAGCTCGCGCCCGGCAGGGATCTGCCGATGGTCATCCTGCCGGCCGCGCCCTTCATCCACGGCGCCGCGCAGTGGGCGGCGTGGATCGCCATCATGACGGGCGGCAAGGTGGTGCTGTCGCCAGGGAAGAGCTTCGACCCCGTGAACGCCGTCCAGCTCGTCGAGGCCGAGGAGGTGCAGGTGCTGAACCTCGTCGGCGACGCGATGGCGCGCCCCCTCGCGGCGGCGATCCGCGACGCCGCCCGCCCGCTGCCGTCGCTGATGGTCGTCTCGTCCGCCGGCGCCATCCTCTCTGCGAGCGTGAAGGCCGAGATCGCGGAGCTGTGCCCGGACGCGATGGTGCTCAACAGCTTCGGCGCCAGCGAGACGGGCCACCAGGGCACCATCTACCCCGGCATGGACGCCCCCGGAAAGCTCACATTCTACATGGATGAGAGCAACACGGTCCTCGGCGACGACGGCCAGCCGGTGGCGCCGGGATCGGGCGTCATCGGCAAGCTGGCGCGCAGCGGGCACATCCCCGTCGGCTACTACAAGGATCCGGTGAAGACCGCCGCGACCTTCCTGGAGGTCGACGGCCGGCGCTGGGTGGTGCCCGGCGATCTCGCGACCATCGAGGAGGACGGCCGCATCAGCGTGTTCGGGCGCGGGGCGGTGTGCATCAACTCGGGCGGCGAGAAGGTGTTCCCCGAGGAGGTCGAGGAGGCGCTGAAGGCCCACCCCGAGATCGTGGACGCGGTCGTGGTCGGCGTGCCCGACGAGCGCTGGGGCCAGCGCGTCGCGGCGGTCGTGCAGTGCAAGCCTGGCGTGGCGCTGTCGCTCGCCGACGTCGACGCCCACTGTCGCACCAAGGTCGCGGGCTACAAGGTGCCGCGCGAGGTGCACCTCGTGCGCGAGGTGTCGCGCCACCCGAGCGGCAAGCCCGACTACCGATGGGCGAAGGACGTCGCGACCGGCCAGCAGCGGGCATGACGACCCGCACGTTCTGGCGGTTCCCCGAGGAGCTGGTCACGCCCGAGTGGCGCGCGCGCAGGCGCCTCGCCGCCGCGTCACGCCGCCTCATCGAGCGCGTCGTCGAGGCGGAGGCGTCGGTCGAGGACTTCGACGCGGCGACCGAGGCGGTCACGGGCGCGCTCCAGGCGCTCCTTGGCGCGGGCGCGCGGTCGTTCCGCGACACCATCGCGACGGGCGATCCCGCCGCCGTCGCGGCGTTCGCCGACAGCTCGACGCTGGTCGGCGAGTCGAACCCCATCGCGCCGCCGATGGTCGTCACGTTCGAGGGCGACGTCGCCGTCGGCGAGGTCACGTTCGGGCTCGTGTACGAGGGCGCGCCCGGCTGGGTGCACGGCGGCATCGTGGCGGCGGCGTTCGACCAGGTGTTCGGGCACCTGCAGAGCCACCGCGGCGTGGCGTCGGTGACGGGCACGCTCGACGTGCGCTACCGCCGCCCGACGCCGCTCCGCCAGCCGCTCAGGTTCCTCGCGGAGGCTGACAAGTCAATCGGCCGCCGGCACCACCTCCGCGCCCGCTGCCTGGCCGGCGACGAGCTCGTGGCGGAGGCGGAGGCGATGTTCATCGAGATCGACCGGTCGAGGATCGGCGAGCTGTTCCCGGGAGAGAAGCATGCAAATCGATTACACGGACGAGCAGCACGCGCTCCGCGCGCACCTGCGGGCGTACTTCGCCGGCCTCATCACCGACGAGGTGACGGCCGAGTACAGCGGGCACTCCGACGGCGGCGGCCCCCTGTACACTGTCGTCTTGAAGCAGCTCGCGGCCGACGGGTGGCTGGGCATCGGCTGGCCGAAGGAGTTCGGCGGCCAGGACCGCTCACCGATCGACCAGTACATCTTCTTCGACGAGGTGCAGCGCGCGGGGTTCCCCATCCCGTTCCTCACGCTGTGCACCGTGGGCCCGACGCTCATCAAGTACGGCACCCCGGAGCAGAAGGCCGCGATCCTGCCGAAGATCCTGCGCGGCGAGCTGCACTTCGCGATCGGCTACTCGGAGCCGGGCGCGGGCACCGATCTCGCGTCGCTGACGACGAAGGCGACCCGCGACGGCGACGACTACGTCGTGAGCGGCCAGAAGATCTTCACCAGCCTCGCCGAGTACGCGGACTACGTCTGGCTCGCGGTGCGCACCGACCCCGCGGCGCCGAAGCACAAGGGCATCAGCATCCTGATGGTCGACACCAAGCTGCCGGGCTTCTCGCTGTCACCCATCCACACGCTCGGCGACAACCGCACGAACGCCACCTACTTCGACAACGTGCGCGTGCCGGCGTCGATGCTGGTGGGCAAGGAGAACGAGGGCTGGCGGCTCATCACGACCCAGCTGAACCACGAGCGGGTGGCGCTCTCGTCGCCGGGGCCCGTCGCGCGGTTCGTCGAGGAGGTGACCGAGTGGGCACGGACGACCACGACGCCCGACGGCGGCAGGGTGGGCGATCTCGGCTGGGTGCGCCACAACCTCGCGCGGGCGCGGAGCGTCGTCTCGGTGCTCGAGCTGATGTGCTGGCGGCAGGCGTGGGGCATCCAGCACGGCGTGCTCGACCCGGCCGAGTCGTCGACCGTGAAGGTGTTCGGCAGCGAGTGGTTCGTGCGCGTCTACGAGCTCTTGATGGAAGTGCTGGGGCAGGAGTCGACCGTCAAGGAGGGCACCTCGACGCTGCTGAAGGGCCGGCTCGAGCGCTACTACCGCACGACGCTCGTCCTGACGTTCGGCGGCGGCGTCAACGAGGTGCAGCGCGACATCATCGCCACCGTCGGCCTGGGCATGCCGCGCGGGGCTCGCTGAGCTGAGAGAGAGGAGACGAGAGATGGATTTCGCGCTCGACGAGACGGAGAAGGCGGTCAAGGAGCTCGCCACCAAGATCTTCACTGACAGGGTGACGCAGGCGGCGCTGCGCAAGGCGGAGGCCGATCCCGACCGGGTGATGCGGGAGCTGTGGAAGGACCTCGCGGACGCGGGCCTCCTCGGCGTCGCCATCCCCGAGGCGCACGGCGGCGGCGGGCACGGGCTGCTCACGCTGGTGCAGCTGCTCGCGGCGGCGGGGGCGTCCGCGGCGCTCGTGCCGCTCCTGCCGACGCTCGCGCTCGGCGCGCTGCCGATCGCGCGGTTCGGCACGCCGGAGCAGGCCGCCGTGCTGTCACGGGTCGCGGCGGGCGAGGTGTTCCTGTCGGCCGCGCTCGTCGAGCGCGCCCACCCCGCGCACGACGCGCCGCACACGCGCGCGCGGCGGGAGGGAGCCGCCTACGTGCTCGGCGGGCAGAAGGTCTGCGTCCCGGGCGCGCACCTGGCGTCCGGGCTCGTCGTGTCCGCGGCGACGCCCGAGGGCCCGCGCCTCTTCTTGGTGAAAGTACCAAGCGAGGGAGTGGCGCTCGAGCGGCAGATCGTGACGACCGAGGAGATCGAGGCGACGGTGACCTTCACGGGCGCCCGCGCGGAGGCCCTCGGCGGCGAGGGCGCGCTCCCGTGGCTGCTCGACCACGCGCGCGTGTGCATCGCGGCGGTGACGCTGGGGGTCGCGGAGCGTGCGCTCCGGATGACGGCCGAGTACACGGCGCAGCGCAAGCAGTTCGACCGTCCGATCGCGACGTTCCAGGCTGTCACCCAGCGCGTCGCCGACGCGTACATCGACGTCGAGGCCATCCGCCTCTCCACGCTGCGCGCGGCGAGCAAGCTCCAGGCCGGGCAGCCCGCGACCGAGGAGGCGGCGATCGCGAAGCTGTGGGCCGCGGAGGGCGGGCACCGCGTCGCGTTCGCCGCGCAGCACCTGCACGGCGGGATGGGCTTCGACCGCGACTACCCGCTGCACCGGTACTACACGCGCGCGCGGCACCTCGAGCTGATGCTCGGCGGCGCCCCCCAGCAGCTCGACGCCATCGGCGCGGCGATGCTGGCCGGCTGACGCTGAGCATGGGTTTCGGGAGCCCCAGGAGCGAGCGTTGGAGTCCGAAGCGGAATTCGAGCTGGCTTGGGCTGAAACCGCGCGCAGGCGTGGCCGTGCCACGTCGAGCACGGATTCACCCGAGGCGGCCGAAGGACGCGAGGAGTCCGGCGCTCGCGACGAAGGGATCCCGAAACCCATGCTGAGCATGGCGCGGGCTGCGCGCGGGTGTACACGCGCGGCATGACCGACGGTGAGACGCTCGCGCGCGCGGAGGCGGCGCTGGGGGAGGTGATCGATCCCGAGGTGGGCCTCGACGTCGTCAACCTCGGGCTCGTGTACGAGATCTACGTGGGCGACGGCGTCGTGTGCGTGCGGCTCACGATGACGACCCCCGCGTGCCCGCTGTCCGGCGAGATCGTGCGCGACGCCGAGGAGCGCCTCCGCGCGATCCCGGGTGTGCGCAGCGCGCGCGTCGAGCTCGTGTGGGAGCCGCCGTGGAGCCCCGAGCGGATGACCCCTCACGCGAAGGCGCTGCTGGGCTGGAGCCCCGCGTGACGGCGGCGCGCCCCTCCCCGCCACGCGGGGTCGGGCTCGCGATGCGCCGGGGCATCCTGCTGGCCGCCGCGGCGACCGCGCTCGTCGGGGTGCTCGCGGGGCTCGCGCGCGTGGGCGTCACGACGGCGGCCCTCTCGCACGCGCCGTCCCATGGGCCGCTGCTCGTGCTCGGGCTGTTCGGCACGGTGATCTCGATCGAGCGCGCCGTCGCGCTCGCGCACCCGCTCGCGTACGCGGCGCCCGCGCTCCTCGCCGCCTCCGCCGGCGCGATGCTCGGCGGGCTGCGGGGCGCGGGCTGGCTCGCGGTCGCGGGCGCAGGCGCGCTCGTGGGCGTGAACGCCGCCGTCGTGCGCCGGCAGCGGGCGCCGTTCACGTGGATGATGCTCGGCGGCGCGCTCGTCCTCACGGCGGGCGCCGCCGCGTGGGCGCTCGGGCGTCCGGTCGCGGAGCTCGCGCCCGCGTGGATGACCTTCTTCGTGCTGACGATCGTCGCCGAGCGCCTCGAGCTCTCGCGCCTCGCGCCGACGCCGCGGTGGGCGAGCCGCGCGCTCGTCGCGGTGGCCTCGCTCGTCGGCGCCGCGTCCGTGGCGCTCGCGGGCGGCGTCGGCGGCGCGGCGAGGCCGCTGGGGCTCGGCCTCGCGACGCTGGGCGTGTGGCAGCTCCGCTTCGACCTGGCGCGCCGCACCGCGCGGCTCCCGGGGCTGCCCCGCTACTCCGCCATCGGCGTGCTCGCGGGCGCCGGGTGGCTCACGGTGACGGGCGCGGCGTGGGCCTATTGGGGCGCACCGCCGCCCGCGGGCCCGCGCTACGACGCCCTGCTGCACGGGGTGTTCGTGGGCTACGTGCTCGCGATGGTGATGGCGCACGCGCCGATCATCCTGCCCGCCGTCGCGCGCGTCGAGGTGCCGTATCACCCCGCGCTGTGGGCGGGCCCCCTGGTGTTGCACGCGGGGCTCGTCGTGCGCCTGGTGGGCGACGCCGCGGGCGACGTCACGGTGCGGCGCGCGGGATCGATCGCGAACGCCGCCGCGCTGCTCGTGTTCGTCGCGGGCGTGGTCGCGGCGCGGGCGCTGTCGCGCGCTCGTCGGCGCGGGGCGTGACGCGGCGCGGGTCGAGGTGGGCGAGGGCGGGCCACGCCGTGGTCGGCGAGCCTTGTTCTCCCGGCGCGACCCCTGGTACAACGGCGCGTGATGATGTCGAAGCCCGCCGCGCTCGTCGCCACCGCCCTCGCCGTCCCGCTCGTCGTGTTCGGCTGCGGAGGCGCGGAGTGGCACCCGGTCGCCGGCCCGACGGTGATCCCCTCGGCGCCCGCGCCCGAGCTGCCGCGCGCGGCCGGCCACGGGATGCAGAAGAAGCGCGCGAAGCACCACGACGACGACGACGACGCGAAGCCGCCGCCCCCGCCGCCCGCGGCGTCGTCCGCCGCGCCCGCGGCGTCTGGCAGCGCGTCGGCCGCGCCCGCCGCGAGCGCGCCGAAGCCGCCGCCGAAGGCGCACCCGAAGAAGAAGCAGAAGTGATCGCCGCGGGGGCCGCGTGAGCGGGAGACACCTCGCCCGCGCGGGCGCGCGCCTCTCCGTGCTCTGCGCGGCGTCGGCCGCCTCGACGCTGGTCGGCGGGCCCGCGCGCGCGGAGCCGCAGCCGTCGATCGACGTCAGGCGGTTCACCCCCGCCGTCGATCCCGGCGCGACGCTCTACCTCGAGCCGACGTCGACCGAGGGATCGCTCAATCCTCACGTCGCGGGGTGGCTCTCGCTCGCGCACCGCCCCGTCACGCTGAAGCAGCGCGGGGTGGTCGCCGGGCGGCTGATCGAGGAGCAGCTGTCGCTCGATCTGACCGCGTCGGTGGGCGTGGGCAAGCGGGGGCAGGTGGGCTTCGCGCTGCCGGTCGTCGTCGCGCAGAGCTACGACGACAACGCCGCGACGCGCGCGGTGCTCGGCGGCGGATCGATGCAGGCGCGCGGCGTCGGCGACGCGGCGATCGTCGGCAAGGCGAACCTCATCAAGATGCAGGAGCTCGGCGGCCTCGGGCTCTCGCTCGTGGCGCGCGGCACGCTGCCCACCGGCGATCGCACGAGCGGCGTCGGCGAGGGCGCGCCGACGACCGAGCTGCGCGCGCTCGCCGAGTACAAGCTGGTCGCGGTCGCGGCGCAGGCCACCCTCGGGTACCGCCTGCGCGTCGAGCAGCGGACGTTCGGCGAACGAACGTTCGGCGACGAGCTCCCGTGGGGCGCGGGCGTGACGCTGAAGCCGCAGGCGCTCGGCTGGGACCGCCGCGGCCGGTGGACGCTCGGCGCCGAGGCGCACGGCTGGCTCCCCGCGGGGCCCACCGCGCCGTTCGGCAGCGCCGCGCTCTCCGGCGCGTTCGTCGGCGCGACGGCGCGCTACACCGTGCGCGATCTCTCGCTCCTCGGCGGCCTCGAGGCGGGCGTCGTGCACGGCGTCGGGGTGCCGCCCGCGCGCGCCGTGCTCGCGGCGTCGTGGGCGCCGCGCGAGCACGATCTCGACAAGGACGGCGTCGAGGACGATCGCGACGAGTGCGTGGGGCTCGCGGAGGACCGGGACGGCTTCGAGGACGGCGACGGCTGCCCCGAGATGGACAACGACGACGACGGCGTGCTCGATCCCGACGACAGGTGCCCGGCCCAGCAGGAGGACGAGGACGGCTTCGAGGACGACGACGGCTGCCCCGATCCCGACAACGACAAGGACGGCGTGCTCGACGTCGACGACGCGTGCCCGAACGAGCCCGGCCCCGTGCACGCCGATCCGAAGCGGAGCGGGTGCCCCGACCGCGACGCCGACGGCGACGGCGTGATCGGCGACGCAGACAAGTGCCCCGCGCAGGCCGAGGACAAGGACGGCTTCGAGGACGACGACGGCTGCCCCGATCCCGACAACGACCAGGACGGCGTCGGCGACGCCGACGACGCGTGCCCGAACGACAAGGGCGAGCCGAGCACCGATCCCAAGCACAACGGCTGCCCGTCGCCCGACCGCGATCGCGACGGCGTCGCCAACGAGCTCGACAAGTGCCCCGATCAGCCCGAGACGTACAACGGCGTCGACGACGACGACGGCTGCCCCGACGCGGGCAGGCCCGGCGGCAGGCCGCTGGTCGAGCTGCGCGAGAGGAAGGGCGAGCTCGAGCTCACGCTGCAGCGCCCGCTCGCCTTCGCGACGAGGACCTCACCGGAGCTCGACGCGCGGTCGGCGGCGACGGTGCGCGCGATCGCTGCCCTGCTCGCGCCGCGCCCCGGCGCGCGCGTCGAGGTCGCGGTGCGGCCGCGGCCAGGCGCCGAAGACCTCGCGCGGTCGCGCGCCGCCGCGATCACCGACGCGCTCCGGCGCGCCGCGAACCACGCGGGGTTCGCCGCCGTCGTCTCGTGGGAGAAGGGCAAGATGCCCCAGCGCGCCGAGATCTCCGGCGTCATGCTGCGCGTCTCCGGGGCCGGGACGTCGCGGTGAGGCGCGCGGCGCTCGTCGCGTGGCTGCTCGCGGGCGAGGCGCTCGCCCAGGGCCGCCCGCCGCGCGTCGTCGCTCCCCCGCCGCCGCGCGTC
>JADLFU010000040.1 GCA_020849655.1 Polyangiaceae bacterium
GCTCGACCAGCTTTGCCCCCCTGGAGGGCCCCGTGCCCGCCGAGGCAAGGACATGGCCGATCGCGTCGACGTCTACTTCCGCCAGCGAGTCACCGAGGCCGAGCTCGACCTCGCGTTCGCGTTGCTCGAGAAGGCCGACCGGGACCTCGCCGCAGACCTGAACATCTACGGCATCGTGTCGGGAGCGGTCCCCGCGCCGCACTCGCCGGTGCCGGACCTTACGGTAGACCTGACCGCCCCCGCGCGCGCCTACGACAACCTCGGCCAGCGCATGTTCTTCGGCACCGGCCAGACGGTGGACTGCGCCGTCGACCTCGTCGGCATCCCGACCGACGTGGCGACGGTCGGCAACGAGCGCTGGCTCGGCATCTTCCTCCGCTTCAAGCGGCTGCTCTCCGACCCCCGCACGGACGGCAACTCGCAGCAGGTGTTCTTCCGGCGTGACGAGTCGTTCGAGCTGGTGGTCCGCCAGGCGCCGGAGGGCGCCATCGGTGTCGCCCCCAAGCCGGCGCTGCAGGCTGACGAGCTGCTGCTCTGCGACGTGCGGCGACGCCCCGGGCAGACGCAGATCCTCGTGGCCGACCTCGATACCTCGAGGCGGCAGGCCTTCATCTTCGCGCAGGGCTCCTCGGTCTCCGTCGTCACGGGGGCGTGGAGCATCCTCGCCCCGCTCGCGGCCACGGTGCAGGCCTCGCTCGACGAGGTCGACGCGGAGCTTCGCGACCACTTCACGGCCGCGGCACGCCGGCACGCCGCGACCGCCATCGATTACGCGGCCCACGGCTTCGTCGGCGCCGCCAACGTGCAGGCGGCCATCGACGAGGTCGTCGACGACCTCACGACCGGCGCCGTGGGCTCGTCCGGTGCCACCCGTGTCGGCGTCGACGCGTCCGCCGGTGCTCCGAACGCGCTGGCCGCAGGAACCGTGAAGACGCAGCTCGCTGCGCTCCTCGGCTTCCTCAACACGCACGTGAGCGCCGCGACGGGCGCGCACGCCGCGAGCGCCATCGCTGCGACGGCGCACAACAACATCGCGGGCATCAACGTGCAGTCGCAGCTGCAGGAGATCGTCACCGATCTCCTTGCGACGGGCGCTGCGGCTCCGGGCGCGGGCCTCGTGGGCGTCGACGCCATCGCGGGCGCGCCCACGGCCATCGGCGCGGGCACGCTGCGAGCCGCTCTCGTGACGCTCCTCGGCGGCCTCAACGGCCACGTGAACCAGGCCGCGGGCGCCCACGTGGCGTCGGCCATCTCCGTCGCCGATGCCGGCAACAACCTCAACGCCGCGGACGTCGAGACGTCGCTCGCGGAGATCGTCGACGCGCTCGAGGGCGATCACTTCCGCGGCAACGAAGCGAACGCCGGCCAGCACCGAACGATCCGGCAGCCCGCGCTCGGCGGCTCGAAGGCGCTCATCCTCGACTCGAATGCGTCGGGCACTGCGCCTACGCACCTGCGCATCTACGCAGACAGCGACTCCGTCTGGTTCACGCTGAACGCGTCGTGGAATGGCGCCGGCTGGACGCGCGACAGCACGCTCTACAACTCGGCGGCCTTCCGCTTCGGTCGCAACTCACTCGAGTTCCTGCACGACTTCAACAACGAGGCGACGTTCACGACGTGGGATCGCTCGTGGAATTTGCCGATGAGCAGCACCACGAACTCGGCGTTCGAGCTGACGGGCAGCGTTCAGGAGATCGGTCGACTCGGGATGGAGTACTCGAACGCCGACACCGCCTCGCGCACGCTCGCGGGCGGCGGCGCGACCAACTTCCGCAGCCGCTTCCCGGCGTCGCCGTCGTCGATCACCTTCTCGTCGCTCAGCCAGTCGAGCGGCTTCACGGGCAACCCGTCGACCTTCACCGTCGATCGCGATGGGTTCGGCTACTTCAGCTACCAGACCATCCCCGCGTTCGGGACGGTCTGGTGGTTCGGCACGTACACGGCGGTCGCCTGAGGAGGCCTCGATGTCGATCCACGAGCTGAACGCCACCGAGGTTCTCCAGCGCTGCGGCAAGTGCGCCGCGGAGAACCGCATCGTGCTCGACTCGCTCGAGGTCGGCGTCGCCCGCGACGACCAGACCGACGCGAGTGTGGTTCCGCTCCCGGCGTGCCCAACGTGTCGCTCGACGGAGTTCCTGCTTCGGTCGCCCGATGACGAGCCCGTGCACCCTGCGCCCGGCAGCTTCGGACACCTCCATCGGATGCTCGTCGACGAGGTCCACGCCGAGCTGGTGAAGCGCAAGCGGGTCATCGAGCCGCTCAAGGACAAGCAGGGCCGCGTCGACGCGAAGCTCGCGAAGCCGGTGGCAGCCGAGGACGTCGCGCGCTGGTTCCCCCAGGGGCTGAAGATCGAGGCGCGCCTTTCCGCGGCCGCCCGCGTGAAGGAGCCAGGGCAGTGAGCGGGCTCGTCGTCCGCGGCGTCGCCACCAGCGGGCCGGACAGCGTGCCCGTGCGGACGTTCCTCGAGGACGGCGCCGCGCGCTTCGCGTCCAAGGGCAAGCGCACGCGCGCGACCGAACTCGTCATCCACGAGACGGTCACGCGGAGCGTCGACTCAACGATCGGCGTGCTGCAGAAGCGAGGGCTCAGCGTGCACCTCGTGCTCGGCCCGGACGGCGAGCTGACCCAGCACGGCGACCTCGTGAGCGACGTGCTCTGGCATGCGGGGCCCGCGCACAACGGCCCGTCGTTCGGCGTGGAGGTCGTGAACCCGTACTACCCGCGGCTGCTCCGCAAGGGCCTCCCGTGGGAGCGGAGCATCAAGGCTCCCTGGGCACACGAGGGGCTGTACGTGCTGCCGACGCCCGCCCAGGCCGAGGCGGTGGCCTCGCTCGTGCGGTGGGCGACGAGTGCGCCGGCGCCGGGCCTCGAGGTGCCGCGTCGCTGGCCGGGGCTGCGTGCCGCGAGCTTCCAGCTCGGGCCGCTCGCCGAGGCAAGCAAGGCGCTGCCCGGCGTGCTCGCGCACCACTACTTCGGACACGCCGACGGCGCGTGGCTGGTCCTCTACGCGTGGCTGCGTCTCGAGGTCGGGCTCGCTCCGGACGTCGCGTTCGAGGAGGCGGTGCGGCGCGCGACGGGCGTGCGGCGCGGCGCCGACGTTCGAGACCTGCTTCCCGCCACGCCCGTGGCCTGACGACGAGGAGAACGACATGAACGAGTTCAGCACCATCGCGACGTGGCTTCAGGCAACCGGCCCTTACGGGCTCGTGGCGGTCCTCGGCTGGGCCTTCTGGCGCATCAACGAGAAGAAGGACGCCGCGCTCCGCGAGCTGTTCGACCAGGTCGCGGAGATGGGCCGCGCGCAGACGGAGGCCGTCACCAAGGTGGAGGCCGCGCTCGTCGCGCTCAAGGACGCGATCGAGGACCTGCACGACAAGGCGGCGTGATGAACGCGCAGGCCTCGCCCGCGCGTCGCTTCGTCGACGAGGCCACGCTTCGTGCCGCCGCCGTCGAGGCGGCGCGCTTCGCCTGCAACGGCGCCGCGGGCCGCGTGCTCGGCGACCCCGTGTTCGAGCTCGTCACCGAGGGGCGCAACCGCTGGAAGGGCTACTCGGCCTGCGGCGATCTCGCGCACTA
>JADLFU010000041.1 GCA_020849655.1 Polyangiaceae bacterium
CGGCCCCGTCGCGGGCGCCGAAGCTGTTGACCAACGGGGCCGACTGTTGATCGCCGGGTACGCAGTTAAACGCCTCTCGGCTTCTCTCTCCCCACGGGACAGGAGAGAGAGCGGGAGAGCTGTCCCAGGCGGCGCTCATCGAGCTCGCTCGGCGCTCTCTGCGAGCACGGGCGAGAGCACCGTCGCAGCACGCGCAGCGCGCGAAACGCCCGGAGTTCTGGGGAGAAACGGCGAAGCCCCCTCGGATCGCTCCTTGGGGGCTTCTGTTTACCGACCCTCGCCCCTTGTTGGCGACGAGAGAGAAATGGCTCCGCATTCGACGCCGTTCACCAACCCGTTCGCAGGGCTCTCGGCGGGACGGGTTCGCTCCGCTCGCACTGTCCTGGAAATGCGAACGCCTGCGAATCCAGGTGGTTGGGCGACGCGAGCCGGGACGCTCTCGCGGATTCGCTCCGTCCCGCGACGAACGTGGGGCCATCCGCGACGGGCCCACTTCTTCGACCGTGCCTTGGCCTTCGTCGCCTTCGTCTTGGCAGATGTCGCCTTGCGTGTTGCCTTGCGACGAAGGTTGGACGTCCGCTTGACGCCACCGGTGCTCTTGCGGGTCGACTTGCGAGACGGCTTCCCGGTGGCCGAGTCCTCGAGCTTCGCGCCGCCCTTCTTCGCCGCCCGCTTCGAGACGTTCCGCGTGCCGCTGTGGCCGTCACCGGCCTTGCGGTCGGAGGCGCTCACACCCGGCAGCGACGTGTCCACGGGATCATCCCGCCGCGGCCGCGGCGCCCTCTTGGGCTTCGGCGGGTTAGCGTCCTTTTCCTGCTGCGCCTTGAAGCGTTCGGCCTTCGTCGACATGTCGGTAAGATACTCTAACCGCCGCGCGATCGAGAAGTGACCGCTGCGCCCCCTGCTTCGTCCCTGGCGCCGAGCTTCTCCCGCGCTGATTCGATGAGTGCGTTGACGGCAGGGTGGCGTACGCGCCGCTCGACGGAGATGGCGAAGTACCGTTCAGTCACTCCAGGGATGGCGCCCAGCTTCACGACGCCGCCGATGTCCTCGATCTCCGCCGCCATCGCGGCCCGAACCGGGAAGATCCCTCGGCCGCGCAGCCCAAAGACCCGCATGAGGCCCACGTCGTCGAACTCGCCCTCGACCCGTACTCTGACCGAGTGCTCACCGAGCCAGCGTTCGATCGACCGCCGCAGCGACGTGCCGCGCATGGGGAGCAACAAGGGCGCGCCCGAGAGCGCACCGGGCAGGTCTCCTTGGTACTTCTCGGCGAGCTCTGGCGTTCCGTACAGCGCCAGCTCCGAGATCCCGAGAGGATGTCCGAAGAGCCGAAGCGTGCCTCCCTGCTGCGGGGCCGTGTCGGCGAGCACCAGATGCAAGCGACCGACAGCGAGCTCCTCGAGCAGCCGCTCCAGCGTGTCTTGGCGCGCGGCGACGGGGCCATACCCCTCGACCGTGAGCGCGGGCTCGAGCAGACGAAAGGCCAGGGCCTTGGGGATCGCGCCAACCACGCCGACCCGGAGCGGCGTCCTCCTTGGGCGTTCGTGACCGCGCGCCACCTCAGACGCATCGCGCGCCAGGCGGCTGACCTCGTCCGCATACCACGCGATCTCGTTGCCGAGCGCAGTGAGGACGAGCCTCCGTCCGCGCCGCTCGAACAGGTCGCCGCCGAGCTCCTCCTCGAGCGCGCGCATCTGCATGCTGAGGTTCGAGTGGGTGGTGCCGAGCTCGCGAGCCGCGCGCACGAGGCTTCCCTCGCGGGCGACGACTGCGAAGTAGTGCAGCCGCGGCAGGCTCGCCTGTTCCATCCGGGCTATGTCATCGAGAGCGACGGTGCTTGTCAACCCGTCACTATTGATGAACTGATATCCCTGGTGTAAGTGTGAGGGCCATGCAGAGCTCCATCGTACGCCGCGTGATCGCACGGGCGGTCGCCGCCGCGGCGATCCTGCTGCTCGCTGGGCCCGCTGCGAGCCAAGACGCGGGCGCACCGGTCGCATCGGCGAGTTCCGATGCCGCGTTGCCGGCCGCGCCGTCCGACCCACGAACGGCGCAGGTGCGCGCGCTGCTCGCCGGAACCCTGGATGTCGCCGTCGCGCCGCAAGCGCTGTTCGACGTCGCGCTGGACGACGAGGCCGCTCTCCAGATCGAGGTCGCGCGTGTCCGCGCGTTCCTACGGGCGGCCGACGAAGCGGCTCGTCCGGCGGAGCCGCCAGCGCGGTCGCGGGGACGTCGCGCCACGGTCGAGGCTCCCGACGCTGGCTCGCTCCGCACCGATCTCGCCGCGCTCGACCCTACGCTTTTTCGCGAGCGCGTAGAGCTCGATCGTGCGCGCCTCGAGTTCTACGAGCTGAGCGCGGAGCGGCGGGCAGAGCTGCTCCAAGCTCACGCCACGCGCCAGGAGGCCGCTCAGCCGCGGGAGACAGAAGAGGAGCGCCGCGCCAGAGAGGCTGAGGCCGAGCGTGCACGCGCGCTCGAAGCCGCGAGGGCTGCTCGCTCGGAGGCGGAGCGGGTAGTCGCCGAGGAGCTGGCGCGCCTCATCGCGCTCGAGACGCGCGTCCGCGGACTCCGCGATGAGTTCCAACGAACGCGAGACGCGATCGCCGTGCGGCGCGACACGGTGCTCGGCTGGCAGCGGCGCGTTCGCGACGCGAAGTCCTCAGGTTCGTCGGATGCCGATGCGACCTACGACGCGCTCCGTAGGGCGCTGCGAGCAGCGCGCGACGATCTCGCGAGTGCGCTCGACGCGCTGAACGACGACGCAAGCGCCATTCCGAGCCTGGGCCCCGACCCGCTCGTGGATGTTCCGCCAGACATCCCCGCCGATGCGGCGCGGGAGCGGCGCACGGCCGTCGACCGCGCCATCGCGGATGCGCGACGCGACGAGCAAGCGTTGAGAGAGGAGCGAGCGTCGGCGCTCCTCGAGGAGATCAACACGCTCAACCGCGAGCGGCTCGGTCTGTTGCCCGCCCTCTCCGCCGCCAAGCGTGACGCGGTCACCGGCTTCACGTCGTCAGGTTGGGATCAGGCTCGTTCGGAGGCCCGTCACCTGTCGCTGATCCTTCGCTACCACCAGCACGCGGCTCTGGCCTGGCTCCAGACCGTGAGAACGGGCGGGAGCGCCGGTGTGTCGGCGTGGCGGACGACGGCCGTGCTCTTGCCGCTGCTGCTTGTGGTCGGTGTCTTCGTCTGGGGCCGGCGGAAGACGCAGGCGCTCTTGCGCTGGGGGGACTCGCGCATCGCCGCTGATGACCGCGCCGAGCGGCGGAGCACGCCGAGCCTCGGACGCCGGGCGGTTCGCCTCCTGCTGAAGATCCATCGACCGCTCGAGTGGATCCTGTTCTTTCTCGCGCTGTCGTGGTTGCTCCCCGCGGGTGCGAGGAGTCTTCTCGAGGTGCAGCTCCTCTCGTCGATGGTGACCTGGACACTCGCGGGCTCGCTGGTCGTCAACGTTGTCAACGCGGTGGCGGCAGGGAGCACCGGGGCTCTCCTGCCCCTCGAAGAGAGCGAGCCCGGCAAGCTTCGGCTCCGTTCGCTGCGCTTGGTGGGACGGACCGTCATCGTCTTCGCGCTCATCCTGGTGCTCAGCACGCGTCTCGTCGGCGAAGGGACGATCTACAGCTGGGTCTTCTCCACGTGTTGGTTTGCGGCCATTCCGGTCTTCCTCCTCCTCGTGAAGTGGTGGCGCACCACCGTGTTCGAGCGACTCGAGCGCCTGCGAAAGAAGACGCCGCTTCAGAAATGGATCTTGGCGAACCGCTCAGGGTGGAAGAGCTTCGGAGCGGCGATGGTCGGGGCCGTGCAACTCTTCGCAACCGGCGCGGTCAAGCTTGGTCGGAGCTGGCTCTCGGGCTTCGAGCTGGCCCGACGGATCCATGCCTACCTCTTCAAGAGGGAGATCGAACGCATTGGGGAGGGGCACGCGCACGCCGAACTCACCCCGCTCGCTGGCGAGGCGTTCGAGAAGCTCGACCCGGAGAGGCCGTTCGGCCGCTGGCTTCACTGCCCCGCCGATGCCGTGCGCGACGCGGTGTCCCTGCGGGCGCAGGACCGTCGCGGTGCGCTCGTGGTCGTCGTCGCGCCTCGAGGGATGGGGAAGTCGTCCCTGCTTCGAGCCATCGCCGAGCAGAGCCCGGGCGCGAAGGTGTTGGGCTGCCGCGCGGAGACGAGTGTTGCTGACTTGGGCGCGGCGGCTGAAGCGGCGCCGTCGATCCTTCTCCTCGACGATGCTCACACGCTCATCGAACCGCGCATCGGAGGGCTCGCCAAGTTCGACGAGGCGGTTGCGTTCGCGCGCGCGCATAGCGAGGAGACGACCTGGGTCTTTTCGATCGACGCGTCCGTCTGGCCGCTGCTCAACATAGGTTTCGGGCCCTCTGGGGCACCCAGTCCGTTCCACTACAAGCAACAATCGTCGGAGTGCCTTGAATTTATGGCTGGCAACGCACGTCTGATGTTCCATGGAACACAAGCAAACCAAGCGC
>JADLFU010000042.1 GCA_020849655.1 Polyangiaceae bacterium
CGATCTCGCTCCCGGAGGGCGGCGTCGCCGTCCTCGCGCCGTGAGGACGGGCGCCGCGAGCTGGACGGCGAGGTGGGTCGCGTGGATGCGCGCGCTCGCCGAGCACCTCCCGGCGGACGAGCGCCTCGCGAGCGATCCCGCGGCGCAGGGGTTCACCTGGCGGGGCGCGGCCCGCGCGAGCGCTCGGCCCTGGCTCGGGCGCGCCCTCGTCGCGCTGCCGCCGCTCCGGTTCAACGTGCTGTCGCTGCAGCTGCGCACCCGGGCGATCGACGACGCCGCGCGCCTGTTCGCGGCGCGAGGCGGGCGGCAGATCGTGCTCCTGGGCGCGGGGTTCGACGCCCGCGCGACGCGGCTCGAGCTCGACGGCGCGCGCTTCTTCGAGGTCGATCACCCCGCGACCCAGGCCGCCAAGCGCGCGCGCGCCGGAGCGTCACCCGCGCGCTACGTCGCCTGGGATTTCGAGGAGCGCCCGCTCTCGGAGCTCCCCGCCGCGCTCCTGCGCGAGGGGCACGATCCGGCGGCGCCGACGCTCACCATCTGGGAGGGGGTCACGATGTACCTCTCCCGCCACGCGCTCGACGCGTCGGTGCGCGCGGTGCGGGCGTACTGCGCGCCGGGGTCCGAGCTCGTGTTCAACTACCTCGACCAGCGGCGTCTCGACCGACGCGTCAGCGGCGAGCGGCTGGTGGTCCGGTGGGTCGGCGAGCCCTTCCGCTCCGGCTTCGCGCCCGAGGAGCTCGCGGCGTGGCTGCAGACGCGCGGGTTCCGCCTGACGAGCGACCGCTCGTACGCCGAGCTCGCCGCGGAGCTCTTGCCCCGGCGGCGCCACCGGGGCCACGTCGACCGCCGGCTCGCGCTGGCCACGACCTCGTAGCGCGGCGGATTCTTCGCTTTGTTCTCGACAATCCTCGCCCCGTCCGACTACAAGCTCGGCCGCCGAAGCGCGGGAGTAGCCCGCTCGTAGGCCCCGGAATCAAGCAGTGGTGCGCCCACCGCGTCGGGCGCATCAAGAAGGAAGAAGCACGAACATGGCAATCGGTAAGGTGAAGTGGTTCAACGACGCCAAGGGATTTGGTTTCATCGTTCAGGACGGCGGGGGTGAGGACGTGTTCTGTCACCACACCGCGATCCAGGTCGCGGGGTTCCGGCGGCTGGTCGAGGGGCAGGCGGTGGAGTTCGAGGTGAAGCGCGGGCCGAAGGGCCTGCTCGCCGAGAACGTCCGTCCGCTCGCCTGAGCGCCGAGAGGCGGCTCGCGACGAGGCTCGGCGCCCTGTGCGCCGGGCCTCTGCCTTTTTGTGGTCACGCGCGCGCCTCGGCGCGACACTCGCCGCATGACCGTCAGCCGCGAGGATCTCGAGGCGCACCTCTCCCGCCTGCGCGCGACGACGCGCGATCCCCGCGCGGGCGTGTTCGGGCCAGGCTCGAAGATGTGGGAGGTGAGCCGCGAGGCCGTGGTGTTCCTCGCCGGCGGCCGCGCCGCGCTCCTGCAGACGGCGCACGCGTACGTCGCGCACGGGGTCGATCAGCACTCGCGCACGAAGACCGATCCGTACGGGCGCTTCTTCCGCACGTTCGACAACGTGTTCTCGATGATCTTCGGCGATCTGTCGCACGCCGAGCGCTCGGCCCGGCGCGTGCACACCATCCACCAGCGCATCCACGGCGTGATCGACGAGGACGTCGGCGGCTTCAAGCGCGGCGATCGCTACCACGCCAACCACGAGCCCGCGCTCCTCTGGGTCTACGCGACGCTGCTCGACAGCGCCGTGCTGAGCTTCGAGCTCGTGATCCGCCCGATGGGCACGCGCGAGAAGGACGCCTACTACCAGGAGGCCAAGCGCTTCGGGTATCTGTTCGGCATCCCGGACGACGTGATGCCGGGCGACTGGCCCGCGTTCCGCGCGTACGTGGACGGCGTGATGGACTCCGAGCTGCTCGGCGTCGGGCGGCCCGCGGCGGAGCTGCGGCGTTTTCTGTTTCGCGCGCCCATGGCGCCGCTCGCGATCCCGATGTCGGCGTACACCGCCGTCACGGGGCAGCTCTTGCCGCCGCGCCTGCGCGCCCAGTACGGCTTCCCCGACGGCGCGGCGGCCCGGGCGACGCTCGATCTCACGCTCGCGAGCCTGCGGCGTACGGTGCCGCGCCTGCCCGCGTCGGTCCGCTACCTGCCCGCGTACAACCAGGCGATCGAGCGCGTGGGAGACGCCAGGCAGTCGCCGGTCGGTCGCGCGCTCGGCGGCGCGTTCGATCGCCTCGTGCGCAGCAGCCACCGCCGCGCACGAGGTCAGAGCCGATCGAGCAGCGGGTTGGCGTAGTCGGGCGCCCGCGCGACGACGCCGCCGAACCCCTTGCCGCCGTCGCGCCTGCGCTTCACGTCCGCGAACACGCCGGCGCCGATCGCGTCCCAGATGCCGCGCGCCGCGACGTCCTCGAGGCACGCCAGCGCCTCGTCGAGCACCGCCTGGGCGCGCCGCTCGACGACGCCGCCCGGCCGGAACGCGAGCTCGTCGCCGAGGTGACGCGCGGTCCCGAACACGTACTTCGCGGACTTCAGCGCGAGGTACCTGTCCATCAGGAGCGGCGTGTGGATGGCCTCCGAGAACATGCCGAGCAGCGCGATGCTCTGCCCCGTCATCACGCCGACCAGGTTGAACATCGCGTCGTGCACGTGGCTCTGGAACACGTCGCCCGTCTTGTGCTTCGTCGGCGGCATCCACTTGATGGGGTGCCGCGGGAACACCTGGCGGACGAGCTGCGCCTGCGCGAGCTCGAGCAGGAACCCGTCCTCGAGCCACGGATCGATCTCGAACGCGTGCCCGAGCCCGATCTGCGAGTCGGCGAGCCCCGCGCGCCGCGCGAAGGCGTCGTTGATGAACTGCGAGGCGAGCACGGTGTACGCCTTGTCGACCGCGTCGGACGTGGTGAGGTAGTTGTCCTCGCCCGTGTTGATGACGATGCCCGCGCGCGCGATGATCCGCCGCGACGCGTACTGATCGCAGAACGTGCGGCACATGTTGATGTCGCGGAAGAGGATCCCGTACATCGCGTCGTTGAGCAGCATGTCGAGCCCCTCGACCGCCGCCATCCACGCGATCTCGGCCATGCACAGCCCCGACGAGTAGTTCGTCTGCTGCACGTACCTGCCCGTCTCGGTCGCGGCGGCGCGCGTGGCCTCGCGGATGATGCGGAAGTTCTCCTGGGTCGCGTAGGTGCCGCCGTAGCCCTCGGTCGTCGCGCCCTCGGGGACGAAGTCGAGCAGCGACTGCGCCGTCGCGCGGATGACCGCGATGATGTCGGCGCCCGCGTGCGCCGCCGCCTTGGCCTGCGTCGCGTCGTCGTGGATGTTGCCCGTGGCGACGATGACGTACTTCTCGGGTGACTCGGGCTGGCGCAGCCCCGCGCGGAACCCTTCGCGCGCCGCGCGAGCGTCGTCGATGCGGCGGAGCGCGTCGGCCGTCGCGTCGTCGAGCGCGCCCACGACGTCCGCGCGGGAGAGCTCGCCCGTCAGCTCGGCGCCGCCGTACGCGAGCGCCTCGGCCGCCTCCTGGACCGAGCCCGCGCCGGCGAGCAGCGCCCGCGCGAGGTGGGTCGCCGCGCCGACCGCGAGCGCGCCCTCCCGCGCGAGCCTGTCGGTGAGCGTGTTCACGAGCGGCACGCCGTCCGGATCGACCCCGGTGACGCCGTACGCGCGCAGCGTGGTGCGCTCGACGCCGACGGTCGTGTGCGCGTCGATGAACCCCTGCACGTCGTCGGCGATCGAGGCCGCGAGCGCGCGGCAGCGCTCGATCTTCTCGTGGTCGAGGGGCAGCGTCGCCATCCGCGGCCTCTACCGCACGGCGGGGTCGGCGTCAGCGCGCGCGCGGCATCCGGCGCCAGTCGACGAGCGGCACCGACTGCTCGGAGAGCGCGAGCTCGACGGAGGTGCGATCTCCCGCGAGATCGCCGCCGATCTCGAACGGCACCGCGCGGTCGAACTCCATCCGGCAGCGCGTGAGCATGAAGTTGTGATCGTCGGGCAGCGGGTGCACGCCCCGCCACAGCCACGGCATGCGCAACGTGGCGCCCAGCGTCGAGGCCGCGTAGATGCGCACCGCCATCCGGCCTGGCACGAGGTGCGCGAAGCGGAACGCCTTGAACCCCAGCCCCAGCTCCTCCGTCGTCGCGGCGCCGCCCACGCTGATCGGCCCCTCGTAGAGCACCGCGCCCGGCCCGCCGTCCTCGACCGGGACCGCGCGCCCCGCCGCGTCGACGCGGAGCGCGGGCTCGCCGAGGTTGACGAGCCGGACGATAGGGCGCGCTCGTCCGCCGAGGTGCCGGGGGATGGTGCGCGAGAAGAGGCTGCGCATGTAGCCTGCCGTACCGCCGCGCGCCGTGCGGAGCTCCTCGGGGAGCGCGTCGAGCATCTGGCGGTAGTCGGAGAGGATCTCGGCGTCCCAGCCGGTGCCGGCGAACGGCGTCACGCGCCCCTCCGTCTCGACGAGCGAGAACGTGCGCGTCGGCGGCGCCGGGTTGCCCCGCAGGGCGCCGAGGCCGCGCAGCGCCGCGCCCTTGCTCGAGACGCCGGTCGCGCGGGCCCAGCCGTTGCCGGTGCCGAGAGGCAACAATCCGAACGTGTTCAGCGACAGCCCCTCGCGGCGCACCTCGTTCAGCAGCGTGACGGCGGTGCCGTCGCCGCCGCCGGACAGGAGGATGTCGGGCATCGTCGCCGCGAGGTTGCGCCCGACCCACGCGCGCGCCTCGTCGAGCGAGTGCGTCACGCCGACGGTGGCCTCGGGCAGGATGTTGCGGATGAGGGCGCCGATCTGCTCGGAGCCGTGGCGCGCGCGGACGTTCACCAGGACGGCGACGGACATGAGTGCCGGATGGGTAACTCCGCCGAGGCCCGTGATCCGTCAGGGTTTGGTCACGTTGCCGCTTCCCTTCGAGGCGCCGCGCGCCTACCCCCCCGCTGCCGCGCATGCACACGGGCGAGCTCAAGCTCTGCGTCATCGGCCTCGGCAACATGGGCCGCAACCACGTCCGCGCGCTGGCGAGCGACGCGCGCGCGGCCCTCGTCGGCGTGTCCGATCCGTCCCTCGACGCGCGGGAGCGCTGCCCCCTGCCCCGCGGCGCGCGCGTCTACGACGACTGGCGGCGCATGCTCGACCGCGAGCGGCCCGACGGCGTCGTCGTCGCGGTGCCCGCCGACCGCCACGTCGAGGTCGCGAAGGCGGCGCTCGCGCGGGGCGCGCACGCCCTCGTCGAGAAGCCCATCGCGACGACGGAGGCCGGCGCGCGCGAGCTGATGGCCGCCGCGACCGAGCACCGGCGCCGGCTGATGGTGGGGCACATCGAGCGCTTCAACCCGGCCGTCCGCGAGCTCGCGCGGCAGCTCGCCGGGGGCGACGCCGGGCGCATCGTGCAGCTCGAGGCGCGGAGGCACTCGCCGTACCGCGCGCGCGTCGACCACGTCGGCGTCGCGATCGATCTCGCGACCCACGATCTCGAGCTGATGCACTTCCTCACCGGCGCCCGCGTCACGCGCGCCCACGCCGAGACCCGGCGCGTCTCGGCCGATACCCGGGAAGACATGATGTGCGGTTTGTTGCGCTTCGAGACGGGCGCGATCGGGCTGCTCGACGTGAGCTGGATGGCCCCCGCGAAGCGGCGCGAGCTGTCGGTGGTGACCGAGCGGGCGCGGTTCGACGTCGACTACCTCGCGCAGACGCTCGTCGTCGGGCGGGGCGACCATGTCCGGCGGGTCGACGTCGAGCGGGCGGAGCCGCTGCGCGGGGAGCTCGACGCCTTCCTCGACTGCGTCGAGCACGACGCGCCGCCGCTCGTCGGCGCGGCCGAGGGGCTCGAGGCGCTGCGCGTCGCCATCGCGCTCGCGGAGAGCGGCCGGGCGGGCGAGGCCGGGTAGCGACGAGCGCTCTACGCCGCTCGTCGACGGTCGCGCGCGGGGCGGGCCAGGCGGTAGAGCCCGATGGTGTTCCACACGGCGAAGTACGCGAGCAGCGCGGACAGCGCGAGCGACCAGCGCGACGCGCGAGGCGACGCGCCGTCGATCAGGAGCCACGCGCCGGGCTCCACCTTCACCGGCGACGCGGCCGCGATGTTCCGGTCGAGCCCCGCGTGGCGCAGGCCGGCCGACGCGAGCGGCACGAGCCTCCCGACGAACGACGTCGGCGGCACGAACCTCGGGCCCTCCATGCCCTCCGGGACGCGGATCTCGATCCAGATCCTCGGGTTGCCGGCGACGCTGGCGAGCCGAAAGCTGTCGCCCTCCATCGGGCGCTCGTAGCGGATGGAGCCCTGGCTCGCGAGCAGGCCGTCGCCGCGCACGTAGCGGTTCGACAGATCGGCGGGCAACGAGGCGTGCGCGAGCTCGCCGAGCTCGACGGGCGTCGTCGGCGTGAGCGCGTACCGGATCTCTCCGACGAGCGACGCGCCGAGCCCGATCGACGCGACGAGCGCCGCGACCATCACGAGCGCGGTCGCGAGCCGCTCGCGGCGACGCGGCCCGGGCAGCGCGCCGAGCTCCTGGTCGAGCTCGTCGAGCGCGAGCGGGGACGGGGCGCTCTGGGTCACGGGGTCGGCACGGCGTCTTCGCACTTCTGGAAGTTGCCGTCGTCCGCGCTGTCGTCGCACACGAACGCGCTGACGGGCGCCGACGCGTCGCCGAGCGTGCCCGCGCCGAACGCGGTGAGCACCGAGTTCACCGGCGAGATCTTCACCATCGCGGTGAAGATCGCCGCGGTCTCGCCGGTCTTCGCGGCGCCGACCTCGACGCCCGGATCAGGGAACTCGCTCAGCCCTCGCGCGTACCCGCCAGCGATCGTGTAGCCGAGCGTCGACATGCCGTCCGCGCTGACGCCGCCAAACGGCACGTTCGAGAACACGGCCCCCGCGACCATCCCGCCCGCCGCGATGCCGAGATCGAGCGGGAAGCTCTTGTGGATCCCGTGCACGAAGCGGAGCTTGATGGTGCCGTCCGTCGGCTTCTCGACGTCGTTCTTCAGCGGCTTCAAGAGCGGCGCCTCGCCCGTCGTGCCGCCGCCGAACGCCGCGACGACCCACGTCTCGCCAGCCGCCAGCGTGATCTCGGCCGCGCCGAGGGCGGTCGCGCACGAGGCGCCGGGCGCGACGCTGCGCAGCTGGTACGTGCCCGCGGCGTAGGAGAAGCCCTTGCTGACCTTCTTGTAGGGCAACCCGCCGCCCGTCGCGCACTGGAACAGCGGGCCCTCGTACTCCGTCTTGCCCGGCGGGAGCACGCAGAGGTCCACCGCGCCGCCGGGGGAGAGGTTGGCGATCCTCAGCTTCGCGTCGCCGGTGCCCGCGGGGCACAGCGCGGGCGCGCCGCCCGAACCCCCGCCACTGCCCGCCGCGCCGGCGACGCCTCCCCCGCCCGCGCCGCCTCCGCTCGTCCCCGCCGCGCCCGCGCCCGCCGCGCCCGCCGCGCCCGCCGCGCCGCCGAGCGTGGAGCCCGCGCCGATGATCCCCGGCCCGGGCAGCGGCCGCTCGTTGTCCACGTCGGAGCTGTCCACGCACGCCTGCGCCGCGAAGAGCGCCGCTGCACCTGCCACCATCACGACGAGCCGCACGGGCGTCCGATCCATGGTTGCCCATGATGCCTGACGAGGTCATCGCAGGCCAAGCCCCGTTTTCACGGACGCCGAGCTTGCGCCGGGCGGCGGTCGGGTGGCAAAGGTCTCGGGCCCGGTGCCCCCGCTCGCTCCCCACGTCCGCGCTGCGCTCGCGGCCGCGCTCCTCGCCGCGCTCGCCTCCCTCGGCAGCGCGCGCCCGAAGCGGGTACTGGTCGAGCCGCGCGCGCCGAGCGCCTCTTCGCCGAGCGCGATGGGGCCGCTCGCCGTGTGCCCGCCGGGCGCGCTGCCGGACGGGGACGCGTGCGTGCCGTTCCGTCGCGGCGATCTCGACGAGGGCAAGGCGCTCCTCGCCGAGCGGAACACCCACACCGACAAGCGCGGGAGATCGCAGTCGTACGAGCAGATCCCACGGCAGCCCGATCGCCCCGCCGCGTACGAGGCGTACCTGTTCCCCATCCCCACGGCCCCCGACGAGAAGCTGGTCGTCGGCGGCTACGATCTGCACCGCGACGATCAGGATCAGCGGCGCGGCGCGCACCTCTCCGCGGTGGGGCACGGCGGCGTCGACGTGGTCGCGCGGCGAGGCACGCCGGTGCGCTCGCTCCCGCTCGAGCACCAGGAGGGAGACGCCGAGATCAGGTACGCCGGGGCGCTCTTCGGGCAGACGGTCGTCACCAGCCACACCGTTCGGCAGGGCGGACGGCTGCGCGACTACGTCGTCCTGCACGGCCACCTCGACGGCATCGCGCGAGGCGTCGCCGCGGGGCGCGTCGTCAAGGCGGGCGAGCAGCTCGGCGAGGTCGGCGACACCGGGAGCGAGGGGCTCGTGCACCTCCACCTCGAGATCCGCCAGGTGCGCGACGGCGTCGACGTGCGCGCGCTGTCGGGCCACGACCTCGCGGACAACGCGCGCACCGTGCCGGTCGATCCGCGCAACCTCTTGCCGCTGCGATGACCGACGCGACGGCGGCGACCCGATCGCGCGAGCTCGGCGGCCTCCTCTTGCAGCTGGGCGCCGGGCTGGGCGCGCTCGCGATCGTCGTGCTCGCGATCGGCCGCTTCTTCGGCGCCGAGCTCGACGCCGCGGGGCGCGCGTTCGTCGAGCGGTTCGGCTACGCGGGCGTCGCCGTCGGCGTCTTCACCTCGGACGCCTTCACCTCGCCCATCCCGCCGCAGGCGTACGTCGTCGCGGCGCTCGCCGGCGGGGGCAGGGCGACGATCACGATCGCGACCGGGTGCGCGGCGTCGGTCGTCGCGGGGGCGGTCGCCTACCAGATCGGGCGAGGGCTCCGGCGTGTCCCGTGGCTCGCGCGGCGCCTCGACAGGACGCGCCACAGGGTCGACGAGCTGTTCGCGCGGTGGGGCTCGTGGGCCGTGGTCGTCGCGAGCGTGAGCCCCGTCCCGTACTCCGCGCTTTGTTACCTTTGTGGCATGACGCGCATGCCGGCGCGCCTGTTCGTCGCGCTGCTCGCGCTGCGGGTGCCGCGCTTCGTCGTGATGTGCCTCGTCGTGGGGTGGTCGCTCGGCGCGACCCGCGGGCCCGGGCCCCGCGCTCAGAACCCGAGGAACGCGACGATGTCGGCGAGCTCGGCGTCGGAGAGCACCTCGGCGGAGAAGGGCGGCATCCTGCCCGAGTAGCCGAGGAACGCGCCGTGGCGCACCTTCTCGATCACGATCTTGCGGAGCCCCTCGGGCCCCTCGATGAGGTGCTCGGCGCGCGTGTCGTCGGGCAGCCGCGCGGCGCCGACGATGCGGCCCTCGCCCGTGGTGGCCTTGCCGTGGCACGACGAGCAGAGCGCGGCGTACGAGCCCGCGCCGCGCGCCGCGTCGCCGCCCGGCAGGTCGAGGATGTCGCCGACGACCGTGAACGGCACGGCCCCCGGGACCTCCTGCGGGAGCGACTCCAGGTAAGCGTACAAATCCTTCGCGCGGGCCTCGTCCGCGGTCATCCCCGTCGCGTCGAGCATGAAGTAGCGGAGGCAGTCGTTCGTCGAGCCGAGGAGGTCTCGCTGCGCCCCTCCCCAGAAGCTCGGGCGCGCGACGACCCCCGCGAGCGTCGCGCCCGCGAGCCGCCGGGTGTCGAGCGACGAGGTCGTGTGGCAGGTCGCGCAGCTGTGCACGTTGGCGGTGTTGCGGGACGACGATGGGCTCTCGAAGAGGGCCTTGCCGCGCTCGGGCGCGCCGCGGACGACGTCGTCGGTGCCGCCGCACGCGGCGACGACGAGGGACACGAGCAACAGGCCTGTGCGCGTCATGGCAGCGCCTCTACACGATCTGGGTACGCGCCCGTGAGCAACGTGGCGCGCGTCGCGAGCGTGACCTCGTCGACGATGAGGAGCTTGCCGGGCCCGCGGTGGTCGCCCTCGCAGACGACGAGCAGCTCGCCGGCGACCGTGGAGCGGCGCACCTCGTGCGGCGACTGGCACTCGTCGCCCGCGAACACCCGACGCCGCACCTCGGTCGCGGGCCCCGAGAGATCGAGGACGTAGAGCGCGTCCGGGCGCTGCACCGGCACGACGAGCAGATCGCCGAGGAACACAGGGAAGAACACGCCGCCCTTCGAGACGTCGGGGCGCCAGGTCTTGTCGGCGAGCAGGGCGCCCGTCGCGTCGAACACGCGCAGCTCATGCGACTCGGTGGTGCCGACCGCGACGCGCTGGCTGGCGTCGTCGATCGCGATCGCGTAGGGGCCATAGGCGGGCGTCGGCGCGCGGCCGGGGTTCGGGCCGACGGGGACGCGCGTCACGGGCTGGCTCTCGTCGGCGAGATCGACGATCGCGAGGGCGTCCTCGCCGTAGCACGCGACGTAGGCGCGGCGGCCGTCGCCGTGTGACAAGGCGACGCCGTGAGGCGCGACGCACACGTCCACGCTGCGCGGCGCGGGCGGCGCGGCGCCGACGAGCTCGCGCGCGGAGAACGCGAGGAGGCGCGCGCGCTGCGCCTCGATCGGCGCCGTGGGGTTCAGCGCCTTCTCCAGCGCGAAGTGCGTCACCACCGCGCGGCCGCCGTCGTCCGACAGCACGATGTCGCCGGGGTTCGGATCGAGCCGCGCGACGCCGAGGATCGAGAAGTCGGGCAGCGACAGCCGCACGAGCTTGCCGTTCACGGCCGCGCTGCCGTGCGCCGCGTGCGGGCCCGGGATGATGGGCGGCGCCGGGTACGAGAGCGCGACGAACACGTCCTTCGTCTGGCGATCGACCGCCAGGTGGTGCGGGCCGTCGAGATCGATCGGGTTGAGGCCGACGGGCACCTCCGCGACGACCGCGCCGGCCGCGAGATCGACGAACGTGAGCGTGTCCGCGCCGTTGTTCGACGTGACGGCCCATGGCCCCGCTGGCAGCGTGAGCGGCGCTGGCGGCGGGAAGGCGCGGCCCGTGTACGGCTCGTCGACGACCTGCGCGTCGCCTCCGCACGCCCCCACCGCGCACGCGAGGGCGACCGCGCGAGCGGCGCGCCTCTTCACTTGGGCTTGGCTCCGCTCGGCGTCGCGGGCTTCGCCGCGGCGCCGCCGGGCGCGCTGCCGGCGAACGGATCGAACTTCGGCGCGGCCAGGTTGCCGAGGACGTGCCACCCGTAGAACCCGTCGGCGCGCTTCGACTTCTTGATGCTCGGATCGAGCTCGAAGAGCGCCGGCGCGGTCGAGCCGGGCGCGCCGAACAGGGTCTTCGTCGTGTCGTTGCGGCCCTTGAAGGCGTCGCTGAAGCGAAAGCGCAGGTACAGATCGCAGATCGACTCCATCGGCACGTCGCGCAGCTGGATCTTGCCCTCGGTCGCGACCTCGAGATCGCCGCCGCTCGCCGCGAGCTTGTTGATCTTCAGCACGCCCCCCTGCGCCTCGGCGTCGAACGCGAGCTCTCCGACCTTCATCTTCGGCAGCGCGATCGTGTTCTTCACCTTCGCCTTGCCGTCGCCCACCGCGAGATCGGCGATGGTGAGCTTCATGTGGCCCTCGGCCTTCGACGCCCGGCGCTCGGGGAACACCAGCGACAGGTCGCCCTTCATCGAGCCCACCATCGGCAGGCCGACGGCGGCGACGAGCGGATCGAGCCGCGAGACCGCGACGTCGACGAGCTCCATGTCGAGCCTGCGCTCGGCGGCGGAGTCGACGAACTCGCCGCTCACCTCGCCGCCGAAGCCCTTCACGAGGTAGCTCACCTTCGTCTTGCCGAGCAGCTTCGCGAAGATCCCGGTGCGCGCGCGCAGCTCGTCGACCTCGATCACCGTGTGCGGGGGCTGCTCGCCGCCCGGCTTCGGCGGCGCGGCGATCGTGACCTTCACGCCGCGCGCGCGGACGCCGGTGAACCAGTACGGCTCGAGCTCCTCGATCTCGATGCGCTGGTTCGACGGGCGGCCCTTCTGATCGGCGGCGAACTCCGCGACGAGCCGGTCGCGCAGCCGCTCGTACGGGAACGACCAGTACGCCGCGAGGAAGAACGCGAACAGGTAGAACGCGATGTAGCCGACGACCGTCAGCGCCGGCATCAGCCGCTCCTTCACGGCTTGCCTCCCGCGGACGCGCTCGCCGCCGGCGCGGCGGAGCCCGAGGTGTCGGCGCGGTCGTAGGCGGAGACGCCCAGCTCGACGTCGTACGAGTCCTTGTCGCCGCTGCGGCGCCGGAGGTTCAGCCGGGTGATCGCGACCGGGTAGCCGGAGCCCTCGATCTTCTCGAGGAACTTCAGCAGCGGCAGGCCGGCCACGCGGCGCAGGCGCACCGTGGTCGCGCGCTCGACGTACCGCTTGCCGATGGGCACCTCGGGCTTGTCCTGCGACTCGGGCACCTCGATCTTCTGCTCCTTCGCCGTCTGCTCGATGAACCCGGCGAGCTTCGGGGCCTTCTTCGCGTAGCGGGCGGCGATGGCCTCGCGCTGCTGCTTCTTCGCCTGCACGGTGCCCTTCGAGGACTGCACCCGCGAGATCGCGTCGCGCAGCTCCTGGTTCGACGCGCGCCGCGCGCGGGTCATCGACGAGACGCCGTAGGGCACCAGCAGGAACAACAAACCTACCACGACCGCGCCGAGGCCCATCACGAGCCGGCGCTCCCGGAGGCTGAGCTCGTCGAGCCACTTCATGGCTTGCCGCTCGTCGCGGGCTGCGCCGAGCCGGCGGGCTTCGCGTGATCCTGGGGGCTCGGACAGCGGAGCTCCCACTCCATGTGGTACTTCTGCGCCTCGCCGCCGACCTGCTGCGTGGTCTTCACGATCTTCACGTCCGTGAAGCACTTGAAGTCCTTCAGCTTGGACGCGAGCTCCTCGGCGTCGGTGACCTTCGGGATGACGCCGTGCACCGACACGTGCGGGGCCGCGTTCTGGCTCGCGCGCGAGACGTCGAGCTCGTCGACGTCGTGCTTCAGATCGTGCGGGAGCGCCTCCGCGAGCTGCGCCATCACGTCGAAGGCGTCGACGTGCGGCAGGGGGTCTTCGTCCTTCGCGCCCGCGCCGCCGCCGACCAGCTCGAGCGCGCGCGACGGATCGCGGAGCTCCTGGCCGAGCACGTCCTTCGTCACCGACGCGAGCGCGTCCTCGAGGACGGCCTCCTCGCGCGACAGCGCGCGCAGCTCGGCCCACGTCGAGAAGAGCGCGCTGACGACGATCACGGCGCCGAGCCCCACGAGCAGCGGCACCTTCTCGCGCAAGAAAGCGAACCCGCGCTCGAACGCGAGCGGCCCGCGGCGGAGGTTCGTCGCCTTCGGGCCGGCGGCGAGCGACAGCGCGAGCGCGAGCGCCTTCGACGCGCGCGCGAGGTTCTGCGCGCCCGCGGGATCGATCCCCTCGAGGCGGGGCAGCGGCAGCGGGCCCACCGGGATGCCGAGCTCGCCCGCGAGGAACGCCTCCGCGCCCGACACCGCCGCGCCGCCCCCGACGAGGTACGCGGCCTCGATCGCGGCGCCGCCCTGCGCGCGGAACGCGGTGAACGTCTGGCGCAGCTCGCGCGCGAGCGTCGCGGCCGACGCGGGCAGCCCCCGGACGCCGACGGACAGCGTGCGCGCCGAGAGCGCCTCGCCGCCCGACACGATCACGGCCTCGGTCGTCGAGGCGCCGAGGTCCAGCAGCACGAACGTCCCGCGCGCGGCGAGCTCCGGCACGTGCGGCACGAGCGCCGCGAGCGCGAACGATCCCGGCGCGACGAGCTCGGGCTCCGGCGCGCCCACCTCGCGCAGCGCCGCGATGCGCCGCTCGACGTCGGCCGTCCGCGCGACGACGGCGAGCACGTCGAGCGTCTTCGGGTCGGCGCCCGTCGGCAACAGGCGCGTGTCGAACACCGCGTCGGCGATGTCGAACGGGATCTGCGCCTCGATCTCGAACGGCACGACCTCGGCGAGCTGGCGCTGGGCCGCGCGCGGGATCGCGAGCCGCCGCACGAAGATCTCGTCGCCCGGGATCGCGACCGCGAGCCCGTCGGCCTTCGGCGCGAGGCCGGCGATGGCGGCGGACAGCGCCTCGGCCGGCGTCACGCCCGCGATCTCGGCCGCGCCCACGCCCGCGAGCGTGACCTTGCGGTAGGACGTGCGGACGAGCACGGCCCGCACGGACGTCGTGCCGATGTCGATGCCGAGGTAACTGGCCAAGCGCGAGTCCCTCTACCACGGTCGCGGCTCCTTCATTCCACCCTGTAGTACACGACGGTGCCGCCGGGGTTCTTCACGAGCACGCCGTTCAGCGCGTCGGCGCCCTGCGCGCCGGTGCCCCCGAGCGTCGGGCGGCCGCCGACCACGGTGGTCGGGGCGGGCACCGCGGCCGAGCCGCTGCCCGTCGGCGTCATCGCGATCCCCGCGTAGCCCATGCCGGGCGGCGGCGCGTCGCGGAAATCGACGACCGCGTGGATGCGCACCGTCGTCGTCCGCTTGTAGCCGGGCACGACGCCGTCGGCGTAGATGCTGAACACCTTGCTCTCGGCGGAGAGGCGCTTCTTCGCCTCGCTCTCGCTCTTCAGCTTCAAGGGCTCGATGCCGAGGCCGCTCTTGAACATCGCGCCGAACGGCCCCTGCCCCTGCACCATCTTCAAGAACGACGACGGCCCGCCGAAGATCGGGAACCCGACGAGCAGCTGCCGCGCGAAGTTGATCGCCGTGAGCAGCTTCATCTTCTGCGCCGGGTCCTCGCACATGGGCTGGTTGGCCTGCGCGATGTTCGGATCGCAGAGCACGCCGAGCAGCGTGAGCGCGCTCGCGGTGTTGATGTTGACCTTGCCCGAGCCCCAGACGGTGATGGGGCGCTTCTTCGGGTTCGACGGATCGGGGTCGACGAACGTCGCCCAGAAGTCGTCCGAGAAGCCGCGCACGTAGCGGAGCTCCTCGACGCTGTCGAACGGCGCGTTCTTGCGGCGGTAGGGCTGACGCAGCAGCTGGTAGTACGAGTCCTCCCCGCCGCTCGAGCTCGCCTGCCCGGTGAAATCGCACGGGAACAGCACCTCGTCGCTGTCGGCCCAGTCGACGAGCGCGCTGCAGATGGTGCGGCGATCGTGGAAGTTGCCGTCGGGGTCGCGCTGCTCGAACATCGGATCGTACTGCGGGCCCGAGATGAGTCCCGTCAGCTCGCCCGCGACCTGCAGCTGCCCGACGAGGCTGAGCGAGGCCTGGTTGACGTTGATCTTCGAGTCCTCGTCGACGATGTTGAGCACGAACTTCGCGCCCTTCATGCCGAGGTTCTTGCCCTTCGTGAGGTCGATGCCGGCGACGTCGGCGAAGCTCTTGTTGGCCTCGGCGTCGTTGAAGGCGCCGAGCAGCTGATCCGCGAATTCCCACACCGGGATCTGCGGCACCGATCCGCCGAACGCGATCGCGAGGAACGGCGTGACCGGCGCGCGCATCGTCGGCTCGGCCGCGATGATGAGGCGCGACAGGCTGACGGCGCTCCGCGCGACGTACTCGGCCTTCAAGGCGTCGCGGTCGGCGAGCGCGGCGGCGCTCTCGGCGGACGCGTCCTCCTGGAACTCGGTCAAGAGCACCGTCAGGATCGCGAGCGCGCCGAGCACCATCACGAGCGCGACCCCGCGCTGGTCGCGCCTGGCCTCCGCCACCTCGCGTCGCTCGTCGCTCATTTGGGCAGCGCGAAGGTGAGGCTGTCGAGCATCGCGATCGGCACCTTCTCCTCGAACTTGATCGGCTTGCCGCCCTTGCCGCCGCGCAGCACGAGCGTGACGCGCACCTGCAGCGGCAGGCGGTTGGGCTGGCCTGTCGCCTGGGTCGTGTCCCACGTGTCCGTCCACATGCCCGTCGTCGGATCGAGCAGCTTCAGATCGAAGAGATCGACGTCCTCGGCGACGATGAGCACGGTGCCGCCCTTCGTGGGCTCGAGGTCGAGCTGCGCGCTCTCGCGCCGGACGAGGTCGACCTTCCCGGAGACGGCCGGATCGGCGGACGAGTAGTACGAGAGCTCGTTCTGGTCGGACTCCTTCGAGTTGGCGGCGACGCGCAGGTGGCTGAACGTGTTGATGTCGAGGCGATCGATCGGGCTCTGATCCTTCACCGAGAAGATCGTCCGGCGCACCATCAAGGTCTGGTTGATCGGCACGTGCGACGAGATGAACGCGGCCGAGATCTCGCGCGCGAGGCGCCGCAGGAGCGCGCGCCCGACGTGGTAGCGATCGTTGATCTTCGCGAGCCCGGTCTTCGAGCGAGAGAGGCCGTCGAAGGCGCCGTAGATCAGCACCGCCACCATCCCGAGGATGGCGATCGCGACGAGCACCTCGAGCAGCGTGAGGCCGCGGGGGCGGAGGCGCGCGCTCATGGGCTCGGCTGCCCGATCGTGCGCACGCGCAGCGGCCGCGCGGTCGGCGTCGGCGCGGAGGTGGTCTCGGTCGTCGGCGCGCCGACGGGGGTGACGGAGGTGGGCATGCCCGGGATCGGCGGCATCCCGGCGAACGGCAGGCCGCTCGACGAGCCGCCCGCGAGGAGGAAGCCGCCCTTCGAGGGGTTCGTGACCCACTGCAGCACCTCGAGGTCGCGCTTCGCGAGGCCCTCGCGCCACTCGACCTTCAGCGTGACCTTGCGGATGCTGGCCTCGAGCATGGGCTTCAGCGCCGGGTAGACCATGGCCATCGCCATCGCCATCATCCCCTGCATGCCGCCGCCCGCGAGGCCGGCGAGCCCCGCGGTGCCGCCCATCGGGGGCATCCCGCCGTCGGTGACGAGCGAGAGCACCGAGGGATCGGTCATGTTGCCGCCGTCGCCGCCCCCGAAGGGCAGGCCGCCGTCCGCGAGCGGATCGGTGAGCGGCGGCGTCGGCAGCTCGATGCGCTCGATCTTCCACGAGCACTTCATGTCTCCGCGCAGATCACCGGCGCAGCACGGGCCTTCGTCGGTGGTGTCGACCTCGGGGTAGCCGAGCTTCGCGAACTGCTCCTCGAGCTCGCTCATCTTGCAGCGCGCGAGGCCGGTCGCGACGCCGAGGTGCTGCGCGTACGTCCCGGACGAGAACAGGCCGACCTGCGACGACAGGATCACCGTCAGCGACAGCCCGAGGATGGCGACCGCGACCATGACCTCGAGCAGCGTGAAGCCCCCGTCGTCGGCGCTCCGCCTGCGGCGCCTCTGCGGCGTCAAAAGGAGCGCTCCTCGCGCTCGGAGGCCTGGTCGTCGACCTTGATCGTCTTCGCGCCCGGCACGACCTTCACCTTGCCGGTGAGCGGGTGCACCGTGAGCGTCATCGACTCGTCGCTGGTGGGCGACTCGCCCTTGCCGACCTGGATGTACGCGAGCTCGGTCGTGCCGCCCGGCCACGCGTACAGGTACGCGCGCCCCTCGCGGACGGGCTCCGCCTGGTGCGCCACCATGACCTCGCGAAAGCGGATGCCCCGCCCGAGCTCGCGCCCCGCCGTGCTCTCGTCCTCGGTGACCATCGCGCCCTTGATGGCGCGGAACGCGGCCTTCGGCGCGCGCGGGCCCTTCAGCACCCTCTCGGCCTCCATCGCGGCGGCCTTCTCGGGGGCGGTCGCGGCCTCGGCGCCGCCGGTCTTCAGGACGTCGCCGCTCTGCACCAGCATCTGCCCGGTGCCCTCCTCGATCCACACGCGGTTCGACTGGAAGTCCATCACGACGCGGTGGGGCTTCGAGACGGCGCTCGCGCGCGTGTACGCCGTGCGAACCGCGGACGAGATGAGCGTGGTCGAGGCCTTCAGGCGCGCGTTCGTCGTCGAGCCCGCGCCGAGCACGACCACCGTGGTGAGCAGCCCCGCGAGGGCGACCACCACCAGGAGCTCGATCAGCGTGAAGGCGCGCGCGCGGCGCATCGCGACGCTCTAGCGCAATCCGCGTGCCAGCGCGATCGGCGCCCGCCGCAGGCCGCGCTCGCCGCGCGAGGTCGTCATCCTGTCCGCCCCGCCGAGCGCCGGCCCCAGGCCGGGACAAAGTGTCACTTCAACGACTGCACCCACGCGCGCACCGCGGCGACGCCCGTCGGGTCGACCACCTCGGTGCCGATCTGGGGCATCTGGACGTTGGGCTTCGACGCGCTGTTGCGCTCGGACATGCGGTAGACGACGGCGCTCGCGTCGGGCTTGCCTGGCTCGATGAGGGCCGTCACGCCGGGGGCGGTGAAGTTCATCGCGGGCTTGCCGACGGCGGTCTTGAACACGTCGAGCGCGCTCGGCTGCTGCTGCCCCGTCAGCACGAGCAAGCGAAGGGAGACGGCCGGGTTGTTGGAATTGTGACAATGGCCGCAATTGGCGTGCAGGTAGCCGACGGCCTGCTTCGTGACGGCGTCGCCGGGGACGGGGTACCCGCCGGCGGGCGGCGCGGTCGTCAGCCGGCCCTCTGCGGTGAGCTGCGTGAGGGTCACGCCGGGGGCGTCGTGCGAGAGCTGCACCGCGCCGAACCCGAGCACGTGCTCGGGGTTGAACCCATGGCACGTGCGACACTGCAGCTCGGAGGGGATGTCGTGGGCGGTGCCCTTCGCGTCGACCAGGCCCATCGGCTCGACCAGGTCGGCGTCGGAGAGATCGTCGCGCCACAGGTACGTCGCGAACAGGTAGTCGTCGGTGGTGGGGCCGTACTTGTGGACGAGGCGGGTCTCGATGCGCTTGCCGTAGTTGTCAAACTGCTTCCACCAGCGGCTCCCCGCGGGGAACACCCAGTGATCGGGATCGCTCGTGTCGATCTGCGCGCACTTCGGCAGGTACACCCAGCGGCGCTTCTCGGCCGCGTCGGTCCACAGCGGGTAGGTGGGCGCGAAGGGCTGCACGCCGGGCGCGAGCGTCAGGCTCTTGATGTCAGCGAACAATCCTGTCATCGACAGGCGCGGGGGCGCGACGTCGCTCGGCGGGATGGGGGACGGGTCGACGCACGGGCCGCCCGCCGCGCCCGCGCCGCCGCCCATCGCACCAGCGGCCCCGGCGCTCGCGCCAGCTGCCCCGGCCGACGCGCCCGCCGCGCCAGCGGCAGCCGCGCCCGCGGCCCCGGACGCTGCGCCCGCTGCGCCGGCCGACGCGCCCGCCGCGCCGGCGCCCGCTGTGCCTCCGCTCCCCAGGCCCCCGGCGCCGGCCGAGCCCGCGGCGGCGCCTGGCGGCGGGGTCGAGGCCGGATCGTCGCCCCCGCCGCAGGCGGCGACGAGGAGCACGGAGAGCGCGGGAAACAGGCGCAGGGCGCGCGTTCGGCGAGGGTGCATGGGCTCGCCGGCGAGGGTGCGGGCAAAGGGTTCGCGAGGCAAGCGAGTTTGAGTAGGGTCCGGCCCGATGAACGAGCTGTTCGTGCGAGGCCGCGCGCTGTCGGGGGGGACGATCGAGCCGCGGACGCTCCGCGTCGAGCGGGGCGTGATCACGGCCGTGGAGCTGGGAGATCGGGTGCCCGCGGGCGCGCCGGTGCTCGACGCCGGCGACGCGGTGCTGATGCCTGGCGCGGTCGACGCGCACGTGCACCTGAACGAGCCCGGGCGCACGGAGTGGGAGGGCTTCGCCACCGCGACCGCCGCCGCGGCGGCCGGCGGGATCACCACGGTCGTCGACATGCCGCTGAACAGCGTGCCACCGACGACGACGCGCGACGGCCTCGCCCGGAAGATCGAGGCCGCCCGCGACAAGCTCCACGTCGACGTGGGCCTGTGGGGCGGCGCGGTGCCGGGCAACGACGGAGAGCTCGAGGCGCTGCTCGACGCGGGCGTGCTCGGGTTCAAGTGCTTCATGGTCGACTCGGGGGTGCCCGAGTTCGCGCACGTCGACGCCGGCGATCTCGAGCGCGCGATGCAGGCGCTCGCGGCCTCCGGGGCGCCGCTGCTCTGCCACGCGGAGCTCGCGGGGCCGATCGACCGCGCGGCCCCGGCGCTCGCCGGGCGTGATCCGCGGGCGTACGCGACGTACCTCGCGTCACGGCCGCCGGAGGCGGAGGACTCGGCCATCCGGCTCCTCGTCGAGCTCGCGCGGCGCACGGGCGCTCGAGCCCACGTCGTGCACCTGTCGTCCGCGGGCGCGCTCTCGATCGTGCGCCGCGCGAAGGACGAGGGGCTGAAGCTCACCGCGGAGACGACGCCGCACTACCTCCACCTCGCCGCCGAGCGCATCCCCGACGGGGCGACCGAGTACAAGTGCGCGCCGCCGATCCGCGAGGAGTCCAACCGCGAGGCGCTGTGGGCGGGGTTGCGACGCGGCGACGTGGACATGGTGGTGTCCGACCACTCGCCCTGCACGCCCGCGCTGAAGCGCCGCGAGGAGGGGGACTTCGGCGCCGCGTGGGGCGGCATCGCGTCGCTGCAGCTCGGGCTCTCGCTCACGTGGACGGAGGCGCGCGCGCGGGGCGCGTCGCTCGCGGACGTCGCGCGGTGGTGCGCGGAGCAGCCCGCGGAGCTCGCGGGGCTCGCGCGGAGGAAGGGCCGGATCGCGCCGGGGTTCGACGCGGATCTCGTGTGGTTCCACCCGGACGCGTCGCGGGTCGTGTCGAGCGAGGCGCTCCTGCACCGGCACCCGGTCACGCCGTACCTCGGCGAGCGCCTGCACGGCGTCGTGACGCGGACGATGCTACGAGGCCGCGTCGTGTACGACGCCGCCGCGTCGACCCCCCTCTCCGCGCCCGCGGGCGCGCTGCTCCTCGGAAGGACACCATGACCGATTTTCAAGAGCTCCCCGACCTCGCCAGCGAGCGGCTGGGCGGCGCCGTGCTCTGGGCCAACGACGACTTCTTCGCGGAGAAGGACAACCTGTTGCGCGCGGCCGCCCCCGTGTGGAAGGCCGACGCCTACACCGATCGCGGCAAGTGGATGGACGGCTGGGAGTCGCGGCGTCGGCGCGTCCCGGGCCACGACGAGTGCGTCGTGCGGCTCGGCCTGCCGGGGCTCGTGCGCGGCGTCGTCATCGACACCGCGGTCTTCCGGGGTAACTTTCCTGACATTGCGTCGATCGCCGCGTGCGTGGCGCGGCCCGACGCGACCGTCGACGAGCTGCTCTCGTCGAGCACCGAGTGGGTGGAGCTGTTGCCGCAGGTGAAGCTCGCGGGCGACACGAAGAACCGCTTCGCGATCGCGCAGGCGACGCTCGCGACCCACCTCCGGCTGCACATCTACCCCGACGGCGGCGTCGCGCGGCTGCGCGTGCACGGCGCCGTGATGCCCGACTGGCGCGCGCTCGGCGACGGGGGCGATCCGATCGATCTCGCGGCGCTCGAGAACGGCGCGGTCTCGATCGCGTGCAGCGACATGTTCTTCGGCGAGCGGCACAACCTCATCCTGCCGGGGCGCGCGCCGAACATGGGCGACGGCTGGGAGACGCGCCGCCGCCGTGGGCCGGGCTTCGACTGGAACCTCGTCGAGCTCGCGGCCGAGGGCACGCTCGACCGGCTCGTCATCGACACCGACCACTTCAAGGGGAACTACCCCGACACCTGCTCGGTCGAGGGGATCCTGCGGCCCGGCGCGACGGCGGACGAGCTGCGCGACGCGCCCTTCGTCGAGGTGCTCCCGCGGACGAAGCTGCAGGCGCACACGCGCCACGAGTTCACCGACGCGCTCCTCGCGCGCGGGCCCTTCACGCACCTGCGCCTGTGCGTGTTCCCGGACGGCGGCGTGAGCCGGCTGCGCGCGTGGGGACGCGTGGGCGGCGACGGGCTCGCGCGCGCGAGGCTCGCGCGGCTGGCGTGCCTCGACGCGAAGACCGCCGAGGCCGAGCTGCTGACCGCGTGCGGCGCCTCGGCGTTCGCGGGCGCCGTCGCCGCGGCGCGCCCGTTCGCGAGCGAGCAGGATCTGCGCGCGAAGGCCGACGCCGCGCTCGACGCGCTCACGCCGGACGGCTGGCTCGAGGCGTTCCGCGCGCACCCGCGCATCGGCGAGCGCGCGGCGGCGGTGGCGACGGGCGAGCAGGCGGCGCGCTTCGCGACGGGCGAGCAGGCCCGCGCCGCTGACGCGTCGGACGACGCGCGCGCCGAGCTCGCGCGCCTGAACGCCGAGTACGAGGCGAGGCACGGGTTCGTGTTCCTGATCTTCGCGTCGGGACGCACCGCGGAGGAGCTGCTGGCGGAGCTGCGCCGCCGGCTCCCCCGCTCCACCGAGGAGGAGCTCGAGCTCGCGCGCGCCGAGCAGCGGGCGATCACGCACCTGCGCCTCGCGAAGCTGCTCGGGAGGGCCGCGCGATGAGCCAGATCTCCACGCATGTGCTCGACACCGCGAGCGGGCTGCCCGCCGCGGGCGTCGGCGTCTCGCTGTCGACGCGCGAGGGCGAGGACTTCGTCGAGATCGGTCGGGGCGAGACGGACGCCGACGGTCGCCACCGGACCTTGCTCGGCGCGCGGGCGCTCACGGCCGGCGTGTATCGGCTCACGTTCCAGACGGGCGCGTACTTCGCCGCGCGCGGCGTCGAGGGCTTCTACCCTCGCGCGGTGATCGAGTTCGAGATCCGGGAGCCATCGCGCCACCACCACGTGCCGCTCCTGCTCGCGCCGTACGGGTACTCGACGTACCGCGGGAGCTGACCTGAGCATGGCCCCGGGCGCGACGAGGCGCGCCGGATCACTCCGCCCGCCGGTAGTGCATCGCCACCGCGCCGCAGCGGAGCGGGCTCGCCGAGACGAGCGAGAGCCGCCGCGTGCGGGACAGCCCGCGCTCGTACAAGGTGGGGCCGTGGCCCGCGATCCTCGGCTGCACGAGGAACCTGTACTCGTCGATCAGCGACAGCCGATCGAGCTCGGTCGCGAGCGCGCCGCTGCCGAGGAGCACGCCGGCGGGCGTCGCGTCCTTCAGCGCCTGCACGGCCGCGCCTAGCTCGCCGACGAGGTGGTGGCTGTGGGCCCACGGGAAGCGGCTCCGCGTGGAGGACACGACGTGCTTCGGCTTGGCCTCCAGCTTCCGCGCCCAGTCACGCGTGGCCGGCGACGCCTCCACGTCGCCCCGCGCGACCGCGGGCCAGTGGCCCTCCATCAGCTCGTAGGTGACGCGACCCCAGAGCATCGCCCCGGCCTCGTCCATCAGGCGTGTGAAGAAGGCGTGGGTCTCCTCGTCGGCCACGCCCTCCGTGTGGTCGACGCAGCCGTCCAGGGTGACGTTGAGGGCAAAGATCAGGAGTCCCACGCGTCCAGCCTATCGCACGTGACGCGGGCGCCGCAGCTTCCCCTCGCGGCGCGTCGGCCCGAGCGCTCCCAGGCGCCGTGACGTCGTCCATGGCGACCAGGGCGGCTCGCGCACGCGGCGCGCTCCGCGGCGCCGTGGGGGGAGCTCTCGCTCGACCTGGCGCCGCGACGATCGTGCTCGGTCAGTCGCCGCAGCAGCGGAAACCGATGCTGGCCACTTATCACTTTCGCTCCAACATTTCGAGGATTTCCGCGACCAGCGCCACGCGTTCGAGCCCGCGCGCGACGACCGTTGGCCCAGGTGGGCCGCCGGATGACTTCCACGTGTAACCTCCCAGGTCCGCGACCATGCGCACCATGTCCCCGAGTGGCGGCTGCGAGCCTCGCTTGTATTTCGCAC
>JADLFU010000043.1 GCA_020849655.1 Polyangiaceae bacterium
ACCTCATCTGGTCCAAAATGAACGCCCTCGTGAGGGCCGCCCTGAAGGAGAAGCTCATGAACAAGCGCTACGACGTCGAGAGCGATCTCTCCAGGTACTGGAAGCAGGTCGGACGGGAGGAGGGGCGCCAGGCCGGGCGCGAGGAAGGGCGCGAGGAAGGACTCGAGCGAGGACTCGAGCGAGGCCGTGAGGAAGGCCGTGAGGAAGGCCTCGAGCGAGGCCGCGAGGTCGGGCGCGAGGAGGGGCTGGCGCGCTCGGTGCTGCTGATCCTCGAGGCGCGCGGGCTCGCGGTCTCGGCCACGACACGGCGCCGTGTGCTCGCCATGCGCGAGGCCGCGGCGCTCGACGAAATGGTGCGTCGCGCTGCGGTCGTCGCCCGCGCGTCCGCGCTCTTCCCGGCGCCGCGCTCGCGCTGACTGGAGCCTGACGAGGCTGACCGACCGCCCCTGCGCTACTCCGCGTAGAGCCAGTAGTGCAGGCTGCCGAAGCGGCCATCGACGGCGGTGACGTCGACGATCGCGGGCGAGCCCCGGGGCGGCACGGCGACGCGACGCTCGGTCCACACGCCGGGCGGGATGGAGAGGCGCTCGATGCTCGTGCCGTCGACGTCGACGGTGACCGTCGCGCCCTCCTCGCTCGACCACCTCGCGACGAGCACGGTGGCTCGACTGTCCGGGAATTTCAGGCGAAATCGATCGCGCACGCGACCCGACCGCCCGCCGTCGGCGCGCACGCGGCCGTCGTCGTCGTCGTGCGTCGCGACGCGGCAGTTGGCGTCGGTGCCGCCGCCGATGAGCAGGTCGTAGGCGTGGGCGACCTCGCTCTCGAGATCGGCGACGTCGAGCACGTCGACGAGCGCGCCCGCGGGCGGCTCGAGCGGGAGCTCGCCCGTGTGCAGCCTGTCCCAGCGCGCCTCGTAGGCGACCATCGTCGGGCCGCCGAGGATCGACTGCTCGCGCACCGTCGCGCGCGTCAGCTCTTTGCCGAGCACCGGGTCGACCGCCATCCAGTGCGGGTACACGATGAAGTGCGTCGGCAGCCGCTCCGGGCGCTCGCGATGCAGCCGCTCGTAGTGCTCGAACCGCGCGCCCGCGCCCGCGACCCAGTAGCGCGCCTCCTCGGGCGTCGTCAGGCCGACGACGTCGAACGTCTTCTTGCCGCTGAAGTACGCGATCGCGCCCGTGTCGTTGAGGCCGATGCGCGCGCCGTCGGGCAGCCACTCTCGCGCCCACCGACCGAGCAAGACCTGCTGGTTGTGGATGGCGTACGAGCTCTGCGACACGTCGTCGATCGACCACGGCAGGTGGTGCGCGAGCATCCCCGCGAGCGCGCCCGCGGCCACCGAGCCTCCCTGCGCGAAGCGCGGACGGAACGCCGCCAGCAGATCGCCCACCGCGCGCCCGAGGCACCCGAGGCCGACGCACCACGCGAACGCGAACGGCCAGAGGTAGCGCAGGCGGTTCCACAAGAACGAGAGGTACGTCGTCGGGACCAGCATCCCGACCGCGAGCAAGCAGACGACCAACGCGCGGTAGCCGCGACCCGAGCGCGCGCCCGCGTACGGGATGGCCACGAGCGCCGCGAGCATCACCGGCTGCGACCCCGCGGGCAGGAAGATCGCGCTCCACTCGCGGCCATCCATCAGCGTGCGGAAGAACAGCTCGATGTTCGCGCGGACGGCGCCGACGAGCGCGGGGCCGACGTAGTACGGGTTGCCGACGAGCCACTTCACCTGCGTGGTCGTCGTCGAGAAATGTCCCGTCAGCGCGCGGTTGATGAGCGGCGGGACGAGGGGCCCGACGAGCGCGCAGGCCGCGAGCAAGCGCGCCGGGAGCTTGCCGGGGAGCGCCGGCGGGAAGAGCGCGAGCGTCAGCAGCACGAGCCCCGACGCGAGCGTCCCCTCGGGGCGCACGAGCGGCCCTATCAGGGACAGCACGAGCAGCGCGCGCGCGCGTCGCCACGTCCGCGCTGCCGGCGCCGCCTCCGCGTGCTCCGCGCAGGCCCGCGCCGTCCGCGCGAGCACGTACGCGAGCAGCGTCACCTCCATCCCGCTCGCCGCGAACCACGTGTACCCGCCGAACCCGAGCGTCGCCGCGCCCGCCGCGTACGCGCACGCATCGCCCGCGAGCCTGCGCGTCAGCTGCGTCGTCTCCCACGCGAGCAGGCCGAGGAACGCGAACCCGAGCCCCCACGCCGCCCAGATGATCGCGGTGTCGCGCAGCCCCGCCGCGTAGAACGGCGCGAGCAGGGCAGGCCAGAGCAGGCTCGTCGCGCCGGAGGTGTAGCCCTCGCCCGGCTGGAACGCGAAGAAGCGCCCCTCTGCGAGCGACCGGGCGTACTGGAAGTGGATGTACGCGTCGTCGAGCGGGACGGCGGGCTCGCCCGACTTCGCGAGGATGTTGCGGGTGGTCACCCGCGCGAGCCACGCGGTCGCGACCACGACGGGGACGAAGGGCAGGAGACGCGCGAGGCGCTCGTCCAGCCTTGCGGCGGCGCGCGGCGGGGGCGGATCGGTCACGCGGCCGCGTGGCCTCGCACGGATTCGCGCGGGGTGGCAAGCCCGGCGGGCACAAAGGTTGACAGGCCACGCTCGCGCACGCGATCATCGCTGCCGCGTTTCGCTGGGTCTTCCGGCGTCTCTGCGCGAGGAGGCTTCCCGGTGACCACGACCCTGCTTGCCGTCGACGACAGCGTCTCGATGCGCAAAGTGTTTGAGATTACCTTCGCGGGCGAGGAGTTCCGCGTCGTGTCGGCCGACGGCGCCGACGCGGCCCTGGCGAAGGCAAAATCCGAGAAACCCAACATTGCGCTGGTCGACGTCGGCCTGCCGGGCACCGACGGCTACGCGGTCTGCCGCAGCCTGAAGTCGGAGCTGCCGGGCATCCTCGTCGTGCTGCTCTCGTCGAAGCAGACGCCGTACGACGCCGCGAAGGGCACCGCGTGCGGGGCCGACGACCACGCCGACAAGCCCTTCGACACGCAGGCCATGATCGACCGCGTGAAGAAGGTGTCGACCGCGAAGGCGGCGATGCCCGACACCGCGGCGCCGCCGCCGATCGTCCCGCCGCCGCGCGCGCCGCTCCCGTCCGCGCCCAGCGTCGGCGGCACCATCCCGGGCACGCAGGCGCCAGGCGGCCCACCGGCGCCCGCGCCTCGCCCGATGGCGGCCTCCGCCCCGACGGTGCAGCGCCCCGCCGCGCCCGCCGCGCCGAAGCCGGCCGTGGCCCCGACCCCGCCCAAGCCCGCGGCCGCGCCCGCCGCGCCGAAGCCAGCCGCACCTGCCGCGCCCGTCGCCGCCGCGCCGCCGCCTGCCGCCGCGCCATCGCCGGTCGCCGCCGCGGTGAACGGCGCGATGACGCCGGCGCTGTCGAACCTCGGCCTCACCCCGGCGCAGGCCGACGCGGTGCTCGCGCTCTCGCGAGAGGTCGTCGAGCGCGTCGTGTGGGAGGTCGTCCCCGTGCTCGCCGAGACGCTCATCAAGGAAGAGATCTCGCGCCTCACGAAGGAAGGCTGACCCCATCGACGAGCCCAGGGCGCGGGTGGTGCCAGGGAGGCTCGCGCTGCTCGTCGGCGGCGGCCCGGCGCCCGGCATCAACAGCGTGATCGGCGCCGCGACCATCCGCGCGTGCCTCTCCGGGTTCGAGGTCATCGGCGTCACCGACGGGTTCCGCCACCTCCTGCGCGGCGACTCCACGGCGTGGGTGCCGCTCGGCATCCCCGAGACGGGACGCATCCATTTTCGGGGCGGCAGCCACCTCGGCATCTCGCGCGACGGCCCTGGCGGCGACACCGCGAAGGTCGACCGCATCGTCGCCGGGCTCCGCGCGATGGACGTCGACAAGCTCGTCGTGATCGGCGGCGACGGCACCGGCTCCGCGGCGGCCGCGATCCACGCGCGCTCGGGCGGCGCGGTGCGCACGATCCACGTGCCGAAGACGATCGACAACGATCTCGATCTGCCCGACGACGCGCCGACCTTCGGTTACCAGTCGGCGCGCCACCACGGCGTCGAGATCGCGCGGTCGCTGATGGTCGACGCGAAGACGACGTCGCGCTGGTTCTTCGCGGTGACGATGGGGCGCAAGGCCGGGCACCTCGCGCTCGGCATCGGCAAGTCGGTCGGCGCGACGCTGACGCTCATCCCCGAGGAGTTCGCGGGCACGCGCGTCACGCTGAACCTGCTCGTCGACGTGCTCGCCGGCGCGGTGCTGAAGCGCCTCGCGCACGGGCGACGCGACGGCATCGCCGTGCTCGCCGAGGGGCTCGTCACGCTGCTCGACCCGGAGGAGCTCGCGTGCATCGGCGCGGTCTCGCGCGACGCGTACGGGCGCGTGCACCTCGGCGAGGTGCCGCTCGGTGATCTGCTGAAGCGCCGGGTCGAAGCGCGCCTCGCGAGCTTCGGCGTCACGACGCCCATCGTCTCGAAGACGTTCGGCTACGAGCTGCGCTGCGTCGACCCGGTGCCGTTCGACATGGAGCTGACGCGCGACCTCGGCTACGGCGCGGTCAAGCTCCTCACCGACGGCGTGGACGGCGCGACCGTCTCCTTGCAGCGCGGGCGCGTCACCGCCATCCCGTACTCCGAGATGATCGACCCCGAGACGCGCCGCATGCGCCTGCGCGTGGTCGACGTCACGAGCCACCGCTACCTCATCGCGCGCACGTACATGATCCGGCTGCGCCCCGAGGATTTCACCGACAGGGCGGAGCTCGCGCGGCTCGCGCGCGCCGCGAACACCACGCCGGACGTCGTCACGCGGCAGCTCGAGCACGTCACGCGCGCCCACCCGCGCGTCCCCAGCCTCCTCACATGATTTCCTCGGCGGTGATCGCGAAGATGCGGTGGTCCTGCCAGCGCCCGGCGATCTTGAGGTAGCGCCGCGCGAGCCCCTCCTCTCGCAGGCCCGCCTTCGCGGCGACCCGCAGCGACGGCGTGTTCTCGGGGAGGATGGCCGCCTGGACCCGGTGCAGGCCGAGCGGCCCGAGCGCGAACGCGAGGGCCGCGCGCACCGCCTCCGTCATCAGCCCGCGCCCGACCACGCGATGATCGATCCAGTAGCCGAGGTGGGCGCTCTCGAACGCGCCTCGCACCACCTCGCCGAGCGCGACGCGCCCGACGACCGCGCCTGTCGTCACGTCGGTGACGAGCAGCACGTAGCGCCTGTCGTCGCGCCACGCGCGCCGCTGGGCCGTCACCTGCTGCGTCAGGGACACGAGCGAGGGCGGCTGCGCCGACTCGGGGCTCCACGGGCGCAGGTGGTCGGCGTTCTCGACGAGCGCGCGGCCGAGCGCGGGCACGTCGCTCGTCCTCGGGGCGCGCAGGAGCAGGCGCGCCGTCGGCAGCGTGGTGGAGAGCGACGGGCGCGCCACGTCCGCGCCCCCCGTCACGCCCGGGCCCGCGCGACCCCTGCCGGCGTGAGCGCGACCGAGCCGAAGGAGAACTCCGCGTCACCGCCTGGCGTCGTGACCGCGAGCCCCAGGGCGACGAGCTCGTCGACGGCCAGGCCGAGGCGCGCCGGATCGAGCGGGAGCTCCGTCGTCATCGCGAACAGGCGCTCCATCAGCGCCTCGCCCGAGACGGCGCGCCCCTCGGATCGCGCGAGCGCGCGCAGCAGCGACGACGCCTCCCGCGACAGCGAGCTCACCCGAGCGCCTCTCGCACCCTGCGCGCGATCTCGTCGGCCGCGGTCGCGATCGGCAGCGCGTCGAAGGCCTTCGAGCGATCGCTGCGGCGCTTCAGCTCCACGACGCCGGACGCGAGGCCCTTGCCCCCGAGCGTCACGCGGAGCGGCACGCCGAGCAGATCGGCGTCCTTGAACTTCACGCCCGGGCGCTCGTCGCGGTCGTCCCACAGCACCTCGACGCCCTTCGCCACCAGCTCGGCCTCGAGCGTCCGGCCCGCCGCGAGAATCGCCTCGTCCATCCCGAGCGTGACCAGGTGCACGTGGTAGGGCGCGATCGGCATCGGCCAGCTGATGCCGTCCTCGTCGTGGTGCTGCTCGACCGCCGTCGCGACGAGGCGCGAGACGCCGATGCCGTAGCAGCCCATCACGATCGGGTGCGCGAGGCCGTCCTCGCCGAGGTAGGTCGCCCCCATCTTCGCGCTGTAGTGCGTGCCGAGGATGAAGATGTGGCCCGCCTCGATGCCGCGGTAGATCTTCAGCCTGCCAGCGCCGTCGGGCGACGCGTCTCCGTCGACGACGTTGCGCACGTCGGCTACCTCGCCGTCGTAGTCGCGCCCGTGCTCGACGTTGACGAGGTGGTGGTCCGTCTCGTTCGCGCCGGTGACGCCGCGCGCGACGACCGCCGCGTCGCGGTCGACGATGATCTTGCCCTTGAACCCGACGGGGCCCGCGAACCCCACGCGCGCGCCCGTCGCGTCCTCGACGGCCTGCGGGTTCGCGAGGAACACCTCGGCCGCGCCGAGCGCCCGCGCGAGCTTGATCTCGTTGACCTCGTGATCGCCGCGCACGACGACCATCACCGTCTCGACCCCGCCGTGGCGCTCGGGATCGGCGGACGCCTCGGCGCGCACGGCGAGGTACACGAGCGACTTCAAGAATCGCGACGGCTCCGTCTTCAAGAACCGCGCGATATCCTCGATCGTGCCGTGCCCCGGCGTGTGCACCCGCTCCCGCGCGAGCGGCGCCTCCCGCGCGGGCGGCGAGGCGCGCGGATCGGCCGCCGCGGCGACCTCGAGGTTCGCCGCGTAGTCGGAGCCGTCGCTCACCGCGATCGCGTCCTCGCCGCTCTGCGTGAGCACCTGGAACTCCGCGCTCGTCGAGCCTCCCATCGCGCCGCTGTCCGCGCTCACCATGCGGTAGTCGAGCCCGAGCCGCGTGAAGATGCGGTTGTACGCGACGCGCATCTTCTCGTAGCTCGCCTTCGCGCCCGCCTCGTCGACGTCGAACGAGTACGCGTCCTTCATCAGGAACTCGCGGCACCGCAGCAGGCCCGCGCGCGGCCGCGCCTCGTCGCGGAACTTGGTCTGCACCTGGTACAGGTTCAGCGGCAGCTCGCGGTAGCTCTTCACCTCGCGGCGCACGAGATCGGTGATGATCTCCTCGTGGGTCGGGCCGAGGTGGTACTCGGCGCCCTTGCGATCCTTCAGCCGCAGCAGCGTGTCGCCGAAGCCGGTGTAGCGGCCCGTCTCCTGGAAGTACTCGGCCGGGAGCAGCGCGGGCAAGAGCACCTCGAGCGCGCCCGCCGCGCTCATCTCCGCGCGTACGATCCCCTCGATCTTGCGCAGCACGCGCAGCCCGAGCGGCAGGTAGTCGTAGATGCCGGCGCCCACCTTCCGGATCATCCCCGCGCGGGTCAGGAGGACGTGGCTCGTGCCCGACGCGTCGGCGGGGGCTTCCTTCGAGGTGCGGATGAGGGCCTGGGTGAAGCGCACGGCCCCGCATAGCACGAGGCACCCGGCGCGCGTCAGCCGGCCACGAGCGTGATCTCGGAGATCTCGGGCGGCGCGCCGACGCGCATCGGCGGGCCCCACGTGCCGGTGCCGCGCGACACCCAGACCTGCGTCTCACCGAACGCCGCTAGCCCCTCCACGACCGGCTGATCGAGCGCCACGAGCAGCCCCCACGGGAAGATCTGCCCGCCGTGGGTGTGCCCCGAGAGCTGCAGCCCGACCCCGTGGCGCGCCGCGTCCCGCACGCTCTTCGGCTGGTGCGCGAGCAGGACGACCTCGCGCGCCGGGTCTCGGCCCGCGAGCGCCCGCGCGACGTCGTGCGTGCCCGAGCGGAAATCGTCGACGCCCGCGAGATCGAAGCCGTCGTCGCCGCCGATGCGCACGCGCTCGTTGCGCAGGACGACGATCCCGAGGCCGCGGAGGTGCGCGACCCACGCCTCGACCCCGCTGTAAGCCTCGTGATTCCCCGTCACGAAGTACACGCCGTGGCGCGCGCGCAGGCCAGCGAGCGGCGCGACCTCGGCCGCGAGCCGCTCGACCGAGCCGTCCACCAGATCGCCGGTGATGACGACGACGTCGGGCGCGAGCGCGTTCGCCTCGGCGACGACGCGCGCGACGAAGCCTGCCTGCACGAGCGGACCGACGTGGACGTCGGTCAGCTGCACGATCCGCGTCCCGCTCATCGAGGGAGAGAGCCGCCGCAGCGACACGCGCACGCGCCGCACCACGGGCGACAGCGCCTCGGCGACGCCCCACGCGCCGAGCCCGCCCGCGACGAGCGACGCCGACGCGGCCGACACGCGGCCGAGGAACCGCCTGCGCTCCTCCGACGCCGGCCCCTCGACGGCGCGCAGGAGCAGGCGCAGCAGATCGGTCGTCGCGAGCGAGAGAGAGAGCAAGAACCCGAGCCCCATCCAGCCGAAGCCGACGACGAAGAGCGCGCGCCCCGACGGCGCGAGCGCGCGGCCGAGCGCGAGGCAGAGCGGCATCGAGAGCGCGAGCGCCGCGAGGCCGACGGTGACGGCCCACCTCGCGCGCCCCCGCCGCCCGGGCTGCACCACGAGGCGCCGGTACAGGTAGAGGTGCGAGAGCGCGATCACCGAGGTCATCACGCCGACGAACACGGCGACGCGGGCCCAGCTCACCCTCGCGCGCCCCGCCAGCGCTCGACGAGGGCGCGGACACGCGGCAGGCCGTCGAGCGCCTGCGCCCCGGGCCACGACAGATCTCGGCCCGCGCACGCGATCACGCGGCCGTCACGCGCCGCCGGCACGTCGAGCGCGCGGAACACCTCCGCGTCGCGCGCGTCGAACGGGTGAGGCTCGTCCGGCAGCAGGATGATCTCCGGCGCCCGCGCGACCACCTCGTCGAGCGTCACGCGCGGGTACCTCGTGTCCCGCTGCCCCAGCTGCTCGGGCGTCTTCGGGGGCGCGCGCCCGAGGTCGGCGGCGAGCGGGTACCTGCGCCGACGATCGGCGAAGACGTTCTGCAGACCCACGAGATCGAGGAGATCCGAGAGGAACGTGTCGCCGTGGATCGTCATCAGCGGGTCCATCCAGATCGGGACGAACACCCGCAGCGGCGTCGTCGTCGCGCGCGCGGCCTCGGCCTCGCGCAGGGCGTGGTACCCCGCGCGCAGGCGCGCCTTCACGTCGGCCTGATCGCCGGTGCCGAGGATCCGGGCGAGGCGCCCGAGGTGCGCGAGCCCGTCGGCGACGCGCCGGGGGAACGACACGAACACCTTCACGCCCGCCGCGACGATCCGCTCGAGATCGCCCTTGGAGTTCTCCTCCTTGTTCGCGAGCACGAGGTCGGGCTCGAGCGCCAGCACGTCGTCGACGCGCGGATCCTTCGTGCCGCCGACGGCCAGCGCGGCGAGCCCCTCGGGGTGCACGCAGTAGTCGGTGCGGCCGACCAGGCGCTCGCCCGCGCCGAGCGCGACCACGTTGAACGTCTCGCTCGGCACGAGCGACACGATCCGCCGCGGCGCGCGGCCGAGCACGAGCTCCCGGTCGAGATCGTCGAACACCTTCAGCATCGCGCCCACCTAGCACGGGCCCTCGCGACGCGGTCGCGCCGATCCATTGCAGGCCCGACCCCGAATTTGCTAGGCTTTGGGGCCGGCCGTCCGGCACCCCATGTGGAAGCTCACGATCGAGGATGACGAGGGCAAGCAGACCCTCCTGCCGCTCGCGCGCGACGAGTACTCCCTCGGTCGTGACGAGGGGAACACCATCCGGCTCACCGAGCGAAACATCTCGCGCAAGCACGCGACGCTCCGCAAGGCCGGGGTGCGCTGGTCGATCGAGGATCACGCGAGCTACAACGGCTCGTACATCAACGGCCAGCGCGTCGCGGGCGAGGCCGATCTCGCGAACGCCGACGTCGTGCAGATCGGCGACTACCGCTTCTTCGTCACCGACGACGCCGCCGACTCGGCGGGCGCGGCGCCGGCGGCGAGCGAGCGGTGCGACCGCATCCTGCTGCTGAGCGCGCCCGAGCCCGGACGGGAGTTCCCGCTGGTCGGCGCCGAGATCTACACGATCGGCCGCGAGGCCGACTGCGCCGTCTCGGTCAACCACCCGTCCGTCAGCCGCGTGCACGCCGAGATCCGCGCGCTCGGCGCCGGGAGGTTCGAGATGCTCGACCGCGGCAGCTCGAACGGCGTGCGGGTCAACGGCGTCGAGCTGCGGCGCGCGCTGCTCGAGGGCGGCGATCTCATCGAGCTCGGCGACGTGAAGCTGCGCTTCCTCGAGAAGGGCCAGGTCGTCCGCCTCGGCGCCGACGTCTCGCAGCAGATCGCCGTCACCGCGGCGCGCGAGGCGTCCCTCCCGCCGGGGATGAAGAAGTCGAAGACCACCGTCTACGTCGGCGTCGGCCTGGCGGTGGTCGCGCTGCTGGGCGGCGTGGGGGTCCTCGCGTCTCGCGGCGGTGAGCCCGAGTCCGGCGGCGCCGCGGCGACCGCCGACGATCCCGGCAAGCGCGCGCTCGACCTCGCGAAGAAGGCGGTCAAGAGCGGCGACTACGACGGCGCGGTCGCCGAGCTCGCCAAGATCCCCGAGGGGAACCCCGCTCGCCACGATCCGGAGTTCGCCGAGATCCACGGGCTCTGGGCCGACGCGCTCATCAAGCGCGCGACCACCGAGGACTCCGACCCGCTCACGCGCAAGGAGCTGCTCACCAAGGTCGCGCAGAGCATGAGCGTCGACGCCGGGCGACGCAGCCGCGCCGCCGACGAGCTCGCGAAGCTGACGGCCGGCGGCACGGCGGTCGACGCGCTCCCGACGGCGAAGGTCGACAAGCCCGCGGCGCCCGACGCCTCCGCCAAGCCCGCGACGACCGCGACGACGGCTCCAGGCGCGACCGCGGCGGCCCCCGGCACGGCCGAGCCGCCCGGCCCGACCGGCGCCGAGCCTGTCGCCGCCGCGCCGAAGAAGAAGGACGACAAGGAGAAGAAGGACGCCCCCGCCGCGACCGGCACCGCCGATCCCACGTCCGCCGACGGCGCCGCGAAGGTGCGCAAGCAGCTCGAGGGCAAGGTCTTCAGCGGGCGCGGCACGCCCGAGGAGATCAAGATGCTGCGCGCCATCTGCCGCCACCAGGGCGACCGCGCCTGCGCCGACCGCGCCCGCGCCATGATGGATAAATTAGATCGGGCGCTCTTCAGCCCTTCGCGAGCAGGCGCAGCGCCTCGCGGACGGCGTCCGACAGCGAGAGGGCGTCGAGCTGGTCGTCGAGCTCGGCGGCGGCGCGCTCGGCCTCGGCGGGCTTGTAGCCCATCCGCGTGAGCGCGGAGACGAGGAGCCCGCGCGTGTCGGGCGCGTCACCCGCGGCGGCTGGCGCGCGGGCGGCGTCGAGCAGAGGAGAGGGCCCGGCCGGGGCAGAGGGGAGCTTGTCGCGCAGCTCGAGCAGCAGCCGCTCGGCGGTCTTCTTGCCGATGCCGCTGACCGCGGTGAGCCGCGCCATCTCCTTGCGCGCGATGACGCGGGCGAGCTCGCCGCCCGGCAGCGCCGAGAGCACCGAGAGCGCGGTGCGGGGCCCGACGCCGGAGACCGAGATGACGGCGCGAAACACGTCGCGGTCGTGGCGCGTCGCGAACCCGAACAGCTCGAGCGCGTCCTCGCGGACGTTGGTGTGGATGTAGAGAGTGTGCGGGCCGGACGGCGAGCTCGCACGCAGGCGCCCCGCGGTGCCGAGCGGCGCGGCGACCTCGTAGCCGACGCCGGCGACGTCGAGCACCAGCGTGCCGTCGGCCTCCTCCTCGGCGAGGGCCCCGACGAGCCTCCCGATCAATCGACCAGCGCGCCCTTCTCGATCCAGGCGCGGATGGCGTCGCGCGCGCCCTGCTCGAGCGCGACGTCCGCCCGAGGCATCGGCGAGAGGCAGGCCGAGCACGGGCCCTTCTTGTCGGGGCAGAGCTCGCCCGTGACCTCGGGGAGCGCGTCGCACGCGCGGCCCTTGAAGCCGTCGGCGTAGGCCTCGAGCTTCTGCATGAGGAAGCTGTCGTCGGGCTTGCCCGGCACGACGCGCATGATGCCATCGTTCGGGAACGCGCGCGCCGGGGACAGCAGCATCGCCCGGATCTGCTCGTTGGAGTAGTTGTCCTCGAAGGACATCCCCCCCGCGACCGCCTTGCCCATGTCGCTGTGGCACGGCATGAACACGCAGGAGGGCTTCAGCGTCTCCTTGCGGATCGCGGTCAGCGTCGTGCCGTACACCTTCTGGGGCGGCGTGGTCGCGCCGCCGCCGCTGTCGTCGCCGCCGCAAGCGGAGAGCGCGAGCAACCCGAGGACGGCGACCCTGCCGCTCACGGCTTCGCCCCGTCCGCGATCCATTTCTCGATCGCGGCGATCTCGTTCGCGCAGAGCGCCGCGTTCGGCGGGCTCGGCATCCGGTTGCCGCAGTACGGGGGCTTCGTCTTGTCCTTCTCTGGGGGGCACGGGAACCCGGTGAAGTCTCCCTTCAGCTTCGCGAGCAGGAAGCTCTTCGACGGATCGCCGGGGACGACGCGCGTCGAGCCGTCGCCTCGGTCGGTCGCCTTCGTGAGCTCCGCGAGCACGGCCGCGTCCGGCTGCCCGGTGAGGTGGAGGGTGTTCTCGGGGGTTCGATCGACGCCGTGGCAGTTCGAGCCGCCGCAGCTCTCCGTCGACGAGAAGATGTTCGCGTTCAGGCTGGCGAGCGTCGGCTCGACCGTGGTGCAGGCGCGGCCCGTGCCGGCCGGGGTCGTGCCGCCGCTCGAGTCACCCCCGCCGCAGGCCGCGACGAGCGCGAGGAGGGAGGTGGAGGCGAGCAGGGAGGCGAGTGTGCGGGGTCTTTCCATGGCGCGGATATTAGATCATTGCGGAACGTCAATTCGTCGCTAACGTGCGCGCCCCGCATCATTTTTTGTGCTGACGCGCGCCCCGGCGCCCACACCGAAGAGGATCCCCCCCCCATGGCCTTCGAGCTCCCTGCCCTCCCGTACGACAAGAACGCGCTCGCGCCCCACCTCACCGCCGAGACGCTCGAGTTCCACCACGGCAAGCACCACAACGCGTACGTGGTGAACCTCAACAAGCTCCTCGACGGCAAGCCAGAGGCGTCGCAGTCGCTCGAGCAGATCATCCTCTCCTCCGACGGCGGCGTGTTCAACAACGCCGCCCAGATCTGGAACCACACGTTCTACTGGAGCTCGATGAAGCCGAACGGCGGCGGCGCCCCCACGGGCGACCTCGCGGCCGCGATCGACCGCGACTTCGGGTCGCTCGACAAGCTGAAGGAGGAGCTCTCCGCCGCCGCCGCGACGCAGTTCGGCTCGGGCTGGGCGTGGCTCGTCGAGGAGGGCGGCAAGCTGAAGGTGACGAAGACCGGCAACGCCGACCTGCCGATGAAGCACGGCCAGAAGGCGCTGCTCACGATCGACGTGTGGGAGCACGCCTACTACATCGATTTCCGCAACCTGCGCCCGAAGTACATCGAGACGTACCTCAACCACCTCGTCAACTGGGACTTCGCCCTCGCGAACCTGAAGAAGTGAGCGCGGGCGCGTGTGATAAGGCGGCGACATGTCGCTGACCCTCACGCGCTCGTCGCTCGCGGCGCTGAACCAGCGGTTCCGCGGCGCGCCCCCGCTCGACGTCCTCGGCTTCGTGCACGAGACGTTCGGCGAGCGCGCCGCGCTGTTGTCGAGCATGCAGCGCGCGGGGTGCGCGCTCGCGCACATGGCCGATCGCGCGGGCCTGCCGTTCGACGTGCTGTTCGTCGACACGGGGCTGCTCCACGCGCACACGCTCGCGACGCGTGACGCGCTCGTCGCGGCGCACCCGCGCCTGCGCGTCGTCACGCTCACGCCCGCGCAGTCGGTGGAGGCGCAGACGCGCGAGCACGGCGTGCTGTACCTGTCGAAGGCGGGGCAGGAGCGCTGCTGCGAGCTGCGCAAGAGCGCGCCGCTCCGCGCGACCCGGGGACGCTACGACGCGCTCGTCGGCGCGCTGCGCAGGAGCGAGGGCGGGCGTCGTGGTGAGGTCGAGACCTTCGATCTGGACCCCGAGCAGCAGGCGCTCCGCGTGCACCCGCTCGCCCACACGTCCGACGACGAGCTCGACGCGTACATCGCCGCGCACGACGTCGTGTCGAACCCGCTGCACGCGCTCGGGTTCCCCACGATCGGGTGCTTCCCCTGCACGACCCCGGTGCGCCCCGACGAGGACGCGCGCGCAGGCCGGTGGAGGCACCTCGCCGAGGTCACGTACTGCGGCATCAACCCGACCGACGGCGGCGGCGGCGACCCCACGATCACGCTCGACGATCGCTACCGAGCGGCGCTGTCGTGAGCCGCGTCGATCACCTTCACGAGCGCTGACCGCCAGGCGAGCCGTCAGCGCGCGGCGAGGCGCTGGAGCTCGTCCACGTCGAGCAGATCCTTCGGGCGGGCCGCGGCGCGCTTGTTCGCGATCAACGCGTCGCGGCCGAGCACCCACGCGTCGACGCCCCCCACGCGCACGAGCACGCGGGTGCGCCACTGAGCAGACCGATCCGCCGGGGCGGCAGGCCGATCTCGTAGACGCGCTCGGGGCGCTCGAGGTCGACCGAGCTGACGCCGTGGGCGGCGACCGGCGCGCCGAACGCGACGAGCGCGGCGAAGACGCGACGCGAATTGTCCTCGGTCGGGCGCACGAGGAGATCGATGTCGCCGGTCGCCCGCACCACGCCGTGAGCCGCGAGGGCGTGCGCGCCGACGACGACGAACTCGGCCTCCTCGTGTGGAGCGCGGCCAGCATGTCGACGAAGTCGTCGTTGAGCTCAGCGGCCGCCACGCGCGCCCCGGAGGATGCGCCCGGGCATGTTCGCGCGGTCGTACTCGGGCATCGGACGACCGCTCGACGCCCACGCGTCGAGCGTCACGCGCCAGACCATCGCCACGCGAGCGGACGCGTCCTGCGCCTCGACGGAGGGAGACGCCTCGTCCCGGAGCGCCACCCTCGCGATCGGCAGCGTCGCGCGCGCGGCCGCACGCGCGCGGCGAGCGTCGTCGTCCCCGTGCGCCATGGGCCAAGGCTATCACGCACCGCGCGCGTCACGCCCTCGGTGACGCATGGCGGCAGCACGCCACGCGATGGCCGCCCGACGAGCGCGCGTGTACGTGGACCCGTCTCCTCTCGAAAGGATCGATCCGTGCGCCCCTGCCTTTCTCCCACCCCCAGCGCGGCCGCCCCGTCCGCGCCGTCACCCGATGGGCCGAGGCGCTCTCCCCGCGCCGCCTCACGCGTGCAGTCGTACGGCGAGCGAGCGAGACTCCCGTGGGCGGTGCGGAGCGTCGCGGCGTCTCCCACCGGGGAGGCGCGCCCGTGACCGATCTCTCGGCCCAGCTCGCGCGCGTCGCGCCTCGGGGCGTGGCGTGGGCGGGGCTGCGTGAGGTGCGCGAGGTGACGCGCGCCGCGATGGTCCGAGACGGCCTGCCCGAGCGCGCGGCGACGCGCGAGTCGCACGGCGTGCTGTGCGAGGTGCTGGTGGACGGCGCGTTCGGCTACGCGGCGACGGGCGCGCGCGACGACGCGGGCCTTCGTCTGGCGATGGAGCGGGCGCTCTCCCACGCGCGGGCGTCCGCGCCGCTCGCGGTGCACCGCTTCGACGAGCGCGCGAGGCCCCCGTCGCGCGGCGTGTACCGCTCGCCCTCCGTGCGCTCGCGCGCGCTCGAGGGTGGCGTGTTCGACTGGCTGGTCGGGCTCTCCCGGCGGCTGAAGGCGGGCGCCGAGATCGGCCGCACGACGGCGGCGGTGTTCGCGGTCGACGTGACGTCGCGGCAGGTCTCGACGAGCGGCGCCGACGTGACGCAGGAGACCTTCCACCTCTCGACCGATCTGTCCGCGACCGCGGTGCGCGGCGCCGTCGTGCAGCGCCGCACCGACGCGGGTCCGCTCGGGCGCAGCCACCAGCTCGGCGCGGAGGCGCTCGGCGATCCCGCGTTCGAGGAGCGCGCGGCGCGCGTCGGCGAGGAGGCGCTGCTGCTGCTCGACGCCGACGAGTGCCCGACCGACACCCGCACGCTGCTGCTCGCGCCCGACCAGATGATGCTCCAGATCCACGAGAGCATCGGGCACCCGCTCGAGCTCGACCGCATCCTCGGCGACGAGCGCAACTACGCGGGGTCGAGCTTCGTCCGGCTCGTCGACGTCGGCGCGCTCCAGTACGGCTCCCCGCTGCTCACGGTGACGTTCGATCCGACGCTGCCCGCGGAGAACGCGAGCTACGGGTTCGACGACGTGGGCGCGCCGGCGACGCGCGAGGTCATCATCGACCGGGGCCGCCTCGTGCGCCTGCTCGGGGGCGTCGAGAGCCAGCTGCGCGCGGGCGTCGCGGGCGTCGCGTCGCAGCGCGCGTCGTCGTGGAACCGCGCCGCCATCGATCGCATGGCGAACCTGAACCTCGAGCCCGGCGCGTCGACCGCGCGCGAGCTCGTCGCCGGCACCCGGCGCGGCGTGTACATGGAGGCGAACCGCTCGTGGTCGATCGACGATCGCCGCGAGAACTTCCAGTTCGGCTGCGAGCTCGGGCGCCTCGTCGTCGACGGCGAGCTCGGCCCCATCGTGCGCAACCCGAACTACCGCGGCCGCGCGCTCGACTTCTGGCGCGGCCTCTCCGGCGTGGGCGATCGCAGCACGTTCGAGATATTTGGTACTCCTACCTGTGGCAAGGGCGAGCCGAACCAGGCCATCCGCGTCGGGCACGCGTCGCCGCTCTGCCGGTTCGAGGGGGTCAGCGTGTTCGGAGGCGCGTCGTGACGCTGGAGGCGCGCGTGCGCGCGCTCGCGGCCACGCTGTTCTCGGGGCTGCCCGCGGGGCAGTCGTTGACGGCGGAGCTGAAGGCGGAGTCGAGCGATTTCGTCCGCGTGGCGCGCACGCGCGTGCGCCAGGCGGGCCACGTCGACGAGGCGGAGCTGTCGCTGCGCCTCGTCGCGCGGAGGGGGGACGCGCTCCACGAGGCGACTCGATCGTTCACGCTCGGCGGGGAGGCGTCCGCCGATCTCGCGCAGGCGCGGCGGGCGCTCGACGCGCTCGCCGACGAGGTGCGCGCGCTGCCGGCGAGCCCCTTCGCCGAGGAGGCGGCGCCGCGCGGGAGCTCGCGGCGGGCCGTCGTGGAGGCGCCCGCGTCGTCGGACAAGGGCGCGCTGCTCGACGCGGCGTCCGGGCTCGATCTCTCCGGCCACGTCGCGGAGGGGACCATCACGCGCGCGGTGCTGTCCTCCGCCGGCACCGAGCACTGGTTCGAGACGGCGCGCGCGGTGATCGACGCGTCGGCGTACGCCGAGAACGGCAAGGCCGTGAAGCTCCAGCTCGCGGGCGAGGCGCTCGATCCTGGCGAGTGGACGCGCCTGCTCGACGACGCGCGCTCGCAGCTGACCATCCTCGCCCGCCCGCCGGCGCGGATCGAGCCGGGCGCGCGGCGCGCGTACCTCGGGCCGATGGCCGTCGCGGAGCTCGTCGAGATGATGTCGTGGGGGTGCGTCGGCGAGGCGGCCATCCAGCAGGGCGACAGCCCGCTGCGGCGCGCTCGCGCGCTCGCGCGCCCGTTCTCCCCGCTGTTCTCTCTCTCGGAGGATTTCACCCGCGGCGACGTCCCGGCCTTCACCGGCGAGGGCGATCTCGCGCCCGACGCGGTGCCGATCGTCACGGCGGGGCACCTCGTCGGATCGCTCGTCAGCGCGCGGACGGCGCGCGAGTACGGCGTCCGCGCCAACGGCGCAGAGCAAGGGGAGGCGATGCGCGCGCCGTCGATCGCGCCCGGCGACCTCGCCCAGGGCCGCGCGCTCCCTGCGCTCGGCGACGGCCTGTACATACCGAACCTCCACTACCTCAACTGGAGCGACCAGCCCGGCGGACGCATCACCGGGATGACCCGCTACGCGACGATGCTGGTGCGCGGCGGCGAGGCGGTCGCGCCGATCGCCGATCTGCGGTTCGACGACACGATCTTCCGCGTGTTCGGCGCGTCGCTCGCGGCGCTCGACGATCGCGCGTCGCTGGTCCCGGCGACGTTGACGTACGAGTTCCGGTCGCTCGGCGGCGCGCGCGTGCCCGGCGTGCTCCTCTCCGAGCTGTCGTTCGCGTCGTGACGCGGCGGCGGCCGTCGTGGCGCGTCGACGCGGCCGCCTCGCTCGCGCTCTGGATCGCCTCCGCCGCGCTGTTGCTCCGCGCGGCCCGCTCGCTCGGCCTCTGCGAGGGCGAGGCCGCGGCCGTCGAGCGCTGGCTCGCGGCGCCGGGCCCGAAGCTCCCCCTCGCCGATCGGCTCACCGCGGCGCGCCTGCCTGTCGTCGCGACGAGCGCGCTCCTGCCGGTCGCGGCGTACTGGCTGCTGCGAGGCGCGTTCGCGTGGCCGATCGCGGCGTCGGGCGCGTTGCTGTCGGTCCTCGCGCCTCGCGCGACGATCGATCTCGTCTCGCTCGTGGGGGACGGCCCGGTCGCCGCGTGGCTGGCCGTCGCCGTCGCGCTCCACGTGCGGTCGGAGGCGCGCGGCGCGTCGCCGTGGCTCGGCGCGCTCGCCGCCGTCGCGCTCGGCGCGGCCGCGTCGTGCTCGCTCGCCGCGCTCTGGGCGCTGCCGGTGCTCGTGCTCGACCACCTCGTGCGCGCGTGGCCCGCGCCCCGCGACGCGCTCGCGCGCGGCTGGGCGTCGATCCCCTCGTCGGTCGCGCTCGCGCCGCTCGTCGGCCTCGCGGTCCTCGTCGCGGCGGATCGCGCGCTGTCCGCCCACCCCTTCGATCGCGCGCGCGAGCTGCTCGTCGCGGCGGGCTCGCCCGAGATCGCGCGGGGAACCTGGCTCGGCGAGCGCCCGCTGCCGGACACGATCCCGCGCGGCCATGTCGCGGCGACGCTGCTGCTCGCGCTGCCGTCGGCGACGTCGGTGCTCGCGATCGTGGGGGCGCTCTCGCTCGCGCGGCGCGGGCCGCGCCACCCGGTCCTCGTCACCTCGGTGATCGCCGCCGCGGTCTTCGTCGGATACCCGCTCGCCGTGCCGCCGGCGCTCGGCAGGTTCCCGGGGCGCGCGGCGCTCGCGCTGCCGTTCGTCGCGGTGGCGGCGACGTTCGGCGCGGCGATGGTGGGGCGAGCGGCGGCTCGGCGGCTGGGCGCGACGTGGCCTCCGCTCGCGCTCGCGGTGTCGCTCGCCCTCGCGCCGGTGTTCGGAGCGCCGGCGTCGCTGTCGGCGTGCTTCCCCGCGCTCGCAGGCGGCGCGGCGGCCGCGCGGAGGGGCGAGCGGGTGCCCTTCGTGGACGGGACGGAGATCGGCGCGATGCTCCCGGCGATCGACGCCCTCGGCCTCCCTGACGCGACGGCGTACGCGCCGTCGGTGTCGAGCGCCGACTGGGACGCCTACCGACGGCTCGGCCGGCTCCGCACCCGCGTCCACGCCGTCGGCAGCCTGCCGCTCGCGCGCCTCTCGATCGACGACGGGCGGCTGACGCGCGGCCGCGCGGTGGCGACGCTGCGGCGCGACGGCGAGATCGTCGCGGCCCTGCGCGTCCACGACCGCTGACGCGGGATCAGACGCCGGCCTGATGGAGCGCGTAGATCGCGCCCCAGCTCATCGCGAGGAGCAGCGCGAAGAAGGCGAACGTGGCGGCCTCGACCCGCTTCAGCGCGCGGCTCGTGGTCGCGAGCCCCCAGCCCATCGCGAAGCTCTGCAGGCCGTTCGCCAAGTGGTACGCGACGCCCAGCGTGCCGAGCAGGTAGACGACGAGCGTCGGCCCGTGGAACCGCATCTCGTGGGCGATGTCGGCGAACGGCTCCGGGCGCCCCTCGAGGAACCGCGGCTTGATGAACGCGAGGAAGATGTGCGCGCCGAGGAACAGGAGGACGCCGACCGCGCTCAGCCGCTGGAGCAGGTACCGCAGGTTGCCGAAGAACGTGTACCGATCGTTGTTCGGCCTCGACGTCGTCAGGCGCTTGAGGCCCCAGAGCGTGTGGATGCCGAGCGGCAGCAGCACGACGACCATCGTCGCGAGCGTCGTCACCGGGTGCCTCGTGCCGGTGACCGCCTCCTCCCACGCGCTCGCGCCGCCGAACGCCGCGAGGTTCGACCACAGGTGCCACACCGTCCACACCCCGAGCGGCGCGATCGCGAGGACGGACGCGATCTTGTGCTGGAAGAAGTCGCGACGGTGAGCGGAGGTCTCGGGCTGGGCGGCGGTCGACATGAGTGACTCTTGGGGCGCTCTCGGAGCGCGGTCGAGATAGCCGAAAAAAAGCGCCGCGCCCATGGCTTCCGCGCTGGCGGAGACGCGGCCGCCGAAGTACCCTCTCGGCCTCGTCGATCACGGGTTTTTCCCGCACAATTGCGATGACTCAAACGAACCAAGACACCGGTCCGAGGGCCGAGGCGTACGGCGCGAGCAGCATCTCCATCCTCGAGGGCCTCGAGGCGGTGCGCAAGCGCCCCGGCATGTACATCGGCAACGTGCAGGACGGCTCGGCCCTGCACCACCTCGTGTGGGAGGTCATCGACAACTCGGTCGACGAGCACCTCGCCGGCCACTGCTCGCGCGTGTCCGTCACCGTCAACGCCGACAACTCGGTCACCGTCGAGGACGACGGCCGCGGCATCCCCGTCGACATCCACCCGCAGAAGGGCGTCTCCGCGGCCGAGGTCGTGATGACGGTGCTGCACGCCGGCGGGAAGTTCGACAACGAGAGCTACAAGGTCTCCGCGGGCCTGCACGGCGTCGGCGTCTCGGCGGTCAACGCGGTCAGCGAGTCGCTCGTGCTCGAGATCCGTCGCCAGGGGAAGCTCTGGCGCCAGGCCTACGCGCGCGGCGCCCCCGTCTCGCCGCTCGCGGCGGTCGCCGAGGCCGACACGACCGGCACGCGCGTCACGTTCAAGCCCGACCCCGAGGTGTTCACGCTGCTCGAGTACTCGTGGGAGACGCTCGGCAGCCGCCTGCGCGAGCTCGCCTTCCTGAACCCCGGCCTCGTCATCGAGCTCGCGGACCTGCGCGGCGAGGGGAAGAAGGAGCGCTTCGAGTACCAGGGCGGCATCGTCGACTTCGTGACCTTGCTCAACAAGAACAAGGAGCCCGTCAACGACGCGCCGATCCAGTTCGTCGGCGAGCAGGACGGCATCAAGGCCGAGGTCGCGCTCCAGTGGAACGACAGCTTCGCCGAGCAGGTGTTCTGTTACACGAACAACGTCCACAACCGCGACGGCGGCACCCACCTCACGGGCCTGCGCGGCGCGCTCACGCGGGTGTTCAACGGCTACGGCACCGGCGCGGGCCTCTTCAAGGACGTGAAGCAGGGCCTCTCCGGCGACGACGTGCGCGAGGGGCTGACCGCGGTCGTCAGCGTCAAGCACCCCGATCCGAGCTTCGACTCGCAGACGAAGAGCAAGCTCGTCTCCGGCGAGGTGAAGGCGATCGTCGAGGGCATCGTCTCCGACAAGCTCGGCGCCTTCTTCGAGGAGAACCCCAACGTCGCGCGGCGCATCCTCGAGAAGGCCGTGCTCGCCGCGAAGGCGCGCGAGGCCGCTCGGAAGGCGCGCGAGGTCGTCCGCAAAGGCGCGCTCGACATCGCGTCGCTCTCGGGGAAGCTCTCCGACTGCCAGTCGAAGGACCCGGCCGAGAGCGAGATCTACATCGTCGAGGGAGACAGCGCCGGCGGCTCGGCGAAGCAGGGGCGCGACCGAAAGTTCCAGGCGATCCTCCCGCTGAAGGGCAAGATCCTCAACGTCGAGCGCGCGCGCCTCGACCGCATGCTCTCGTCCCAGGAGGTCGGCACGCTGATCACCGCGCTCGGCTGCGGCATCAGCGAGGGCGGCAAGTTCGACATCTCGCGGCTGCGCTACCACCGCATCATCCTGATGACCGACGCCGACGTCGACGGCAGCCACATCCGCACGCTGCTCCTGACGCTGTTCTACCGGCAGATGCCCGAGGTGATCGAGAAGGGCTACCTCTACATCGCGCAGCCGCCGCTCTTCAAGGTGAAGCGCGCGAAGAAGGACGTGTACGTCCGCGATCAGGCGGCCCTCGACGAGCTGCTGCTCGGCCACGCGACCGAGGGGCTCGGCGTGCACGGCGAGGGGCGCGAGCCCGTCTCCGGCAAGCCGCTCTACCACCTCGCGCGGCGCCTGCGGCAGTACCACGCGCACCTCACGCACCTCGGCAGGCGCGTCGACGCGCGCGTGGTGGCGGCGGCGGTGCGCGCCGGGGTCGACGCGGCGACGCTCGCCGCGCGCGCGGGTGAGCTCGGCGCCGCGGTGAAGGCGGAGCTCGACGCGCGCTACCCCGAGTGGGCGCCGATCACGGTGACGGCCGATGCGGAGGCCCTCCGTGTCGTGCCGCGCCCCGGCTCCGACGGCCGCGAGACGACGATCGATCACGCGCTCACCGAGACGCACGACTACCGCGAGCTGCTCGCCGTGACGGCCGATCTCGCGACGCTCGGCCCGGCGCCGTACACGGCCGTCTCGGACGGCGCGGGCGTCCTGCTGCGCGACGCCGAGTCCTTGCAGGCGCACCTCGACGAGCGCGGCAAGAAGGGCGTCGCCATCACGCGGTACAAGGGCCTCGGCGAGATGAACGCCGGCGAGCTCTGGGAGACGACGATGAACCCCGACGCCCGCACGCTGCTGCGCGTGCGCGTCGACGACGCGGTGATGACGGACGAGCTGTTCACCGTGCTGATGGGCGACGAGGTCGAGCCTCGCCGGCACTTCATCGAGACGAACGCGCTCAACGTGAAGAACCTGGACATCTGATGCGCGCCCGCTCCTCCTCCGCGCTGCTCCTCGCCGTCCTCGCGTCGCTCTCGGCCTGCCGCGGCTCGGGCGACGTCGACGGCGCGCCGACCGCCACGACCGACGCCGCGAAGCCCGCCGCGGGCAAGCCGTCGATGTCCGACCCCGCGTCGGCCACGAAGCAGGCGCCCGAGTCCTTCAAGGCGCGCTTCTCGACGACGAAGGGCGACTTCGTGCTGCAGGTGCGCCGCGAGTGGTCGCCCGGCGGCGCGGACCGCTTCTACAACCTCGTGTCGTCGGGCTTCTATGACGGCGTGAAGTTCTTCCGCGTCGTCGACGGCTTCATGGTGCAGTTCGGCGTGCACGGCAGCCCCGAGGTGTCGTCGAGGTGGGCGCGCGCGCGCATCGCCGACGATCCGCCGAAGCAGTCGAACAAGCGCGGCTTCGCCTCGTTCGCGATGGCGGGCCCTGGCTCGCGCACGACGCAGATCTTCATCAATTTCGCCGACAATTCACGCCTCGACGCGATGGGCTTCGCGCCGTTCGCCGAGGTCGTGAGCGGCATGGACGTCGTCGACAAGCTCTACAAGGGCTACGGCGAGGGCGCGCCCGGGGGCAACGGGCCGTCGCAGGGCCGCATCCAGGCGGAGGGCAACGCGTACCTCGAGCGCGATTTCCCCCTGCTCGACGCGGTGAAGACGGCGCGCGTCGAGTAGCGCCCGCGGCCGCGAGCCATGTGATCCGAGCCCGGCGCTCACCGGGTCCCGAGCACCTCGCGGATGACCTTCGCCGTCGGCGTCTTGCCCCTCGCGACCACCGCGGGCGATCCCGTCGCGACGATCCGACCGCCGCCGGGGCCGCCGTCGGGGCCGAGCTCGACGACGTGATCGGCCGACGCGAGCACGCGGGGGTGGTGCTCGATGACGACGAGCGTGTCGCCGCGATCGACGAGCCGCGCGAGCACCTCGATCAGCTTCGCCACGTCGCCGAGGTGCAGGCCCGTGGTCGGCTCGTCGAGCACGTAGAGCGTCGGCTCGTGGCGCGCGCCCGCGGTGAGCTCCGCCGCCAGCTTCAGGCGCTGCGCCTCGCCGCCCGAGAGCGTGTGCGAGCCCTGCCCGAGCTGCAGGTAGCCGACGCCGAGCTCGTCGAGCAGCGCGAGCGGGCGCGCGATCTTCGGGTGCGCGTGAAAGTGCGCGGCGGCCTCCGCCGCCGAGAGCCGCAGGACGTCGCCCACCGAGAGGCCGAGGTAGCGCGCCTCGAGCGTGCGCGGCTCGAACCGCGCGCCGCCGCACGCCTCGCACGGCGTCACCACGTCCGGCAGGAACGACATCTCGTGGGTCACCGAGCCCTGCCCGTCGCACGCCTCGCACCGGCCGCCTGCGGGCGTGTTGAAGGAGAAGCGGCTCGGCGCGAACCCGGCGACCTTCGCGTCGGGTGTGCCCGCGTAGAGCGCGCGCACGAGATCCCACACGCCGAGGAACGTCGCCGGCACGCTCCGCGGCGTCCGCCCGATCGGCGACTGGTCGACCGCGAGCGCGCGGCGCAGCTCGCCGAGCCCGCCGAGCTCGTCGAACGGCAGCGGCGGCGCGTCGTTGACCAGCCCGAGGGCGGAGCGCACCGCGGGCAACAGCACCCGCCGGACGAGCGTGCTCTTGCCGGATCCCGACACGCCGCCCACCACCACCAGCCGCCCGCGCGGGATCTCGAGTGTTAGATTGGTCAGGTTGTGTCCGCGCGCGCCGGTGAGCACCAGGGCGCCCTCGGCGGGGCCGCGCGGGGGTCGCGGCGGGGCGAACGGCGCCCGCAGCGCGACGGCCGTCGGCGAGTCGCCGCGGAGCACCTCGGCCGGTCGCCCCTCCGCCATCACGCGCCCGCCGCCGCGCCCGCCCGTCGGCCCGAGATCGAGGAGGTGGTCGGCCGCCGTGATCGTGGCCTCGTCGTGCTCGACGACGACCACCGTCGAGCCGAGCGCCACGAGGCGCCGCAGGTTGTCGAGCAGGCGCCCTGTGTCCCGCGGGTGCAGGCCGATCGTCGGCTCGTCGAGCACATAGAGCGCGCCCGTGAGCCCGGCGCCGAGCTGCGCGGCGAGGCGCAGGCGCTGCATCTCGCCGCCCGAGAGCGTCGCGGCGGGGCGGTCGAGCGACAGGTAGCCGAGCCCCACGTCGTCGAGGAACGCGAGGCGCCTCGCCAGCTCGCGGTGCGCGCCCTCGGCGATGAGCGCCCTGTCGCCGCCGAACGTCCAGCCCTCGACGAGGCGCTTCGCGGCGGAGACGGGTCGACCGAGCAGCTCGTGGTAGCGCAGCCCGTGCAGCCTCACGCCGCGCGGGAGCGGCGCGAGGCGGCTGCCCTCACACGCGCGGCACGCGGCGCCGCGGTCGTCGACGCCGCCGCCGAGGCAGACGGCGCACTGACCCTGCCTCGTGTTGAAGGAGAACCACCGCGGGTCGAGCTCGTCGACGCCGGCGCCGCAGCGCGCGCACGAGCGCCCCGTCGACAGCAGCTCCTCCTTGCCGCGCGGCGTGACCAGGAGGAGCGCGCCGCCGCCCAGCGACAGGCCGAGCGAGAGGCGAGCGCGCGGCTCCTCGGACGGCGGGGCGCGCTCGACGATGACGATCGAGATCGTGTGCTCGACGGCCTTCTTCAGCCGCGGCGGCCGGTCGGTCGACACCCGCTCGCCGTCGCAGATCGCGTGCGCGAACCCCGCCCGTGCGGCCCGCGTGAACACGTCGAGGTGGGTGCCCTTCTGCGCGCGGACGGCGGGTGCGAGGAGCGAGACGGCGTCGCGGCGCGCGGCGAGCCTGTCGAGGATGGCGGCCTCGGCGAGCGGCGCGACGGGCCCGTCGCACGCGGGACAGTGCACGTCTCCCACCTTCGCGTAGAGCAGGCGGAGGTAGTGCGCGACCTCGGTGACGGTCGCGACCGTGCTGTTCGCGCCTGCGCGCGCCGTCCGCTGCTCGAGCGCGACGCAAGGCGGGACGCCGACGACGCGATCGACGTCCGCGCGCGGCAGCATCGGCAGGAACTGCCGCGCGTACGGGGTGAGCGTCTCGAGGAAGCGCCGCTGCCCCTCCGCGAACACGACGTCGAACGCGAGCGTGCTCTTGCCCGAGCCGCTCGGCCCCGTCACGACCGTGAGCGCGTCGAGGGGCAGCGCGCAAGAGACGCCCTGCAGGTTGTGCTCGCGCGCGCGCTCGACGACGAGCTGCTTCGGCGGCGGGGCGGGGCGCGGGGGGCGCCCAGTCACGCGGCGCGGGCGCGCGCCGAGCGCCTCGGCCGTCTTGCCGACGCCGCGCGCGACGACCTCGTCGGGCGGGCCCGCGGCCACCAGCAGGCCGCCGTGACGGCCCGCGCCTGGCCCGAGGTCGATCAGCCAGTCCGCTGCGCGGAGCATCGCGAGATCGTGGTCGACGAGGAGCACGCTCGCGCCCGCGTCTCGCAGCGCGAAGAGCGCGGAGAGCACGCGCCCGACGTCCTCCGCGTGCAGCCCGGCGGACGGCTCGTCGATCACGAACAGCGCGCCCTGGGCCCGCGCACCGAGCGCGCGCGCGAGCTTCAGCCGCTGCGCCTCGCCGCCCGACAGCGTCGAGAGCGGCTGCCCGCGCGGCAGGTAGCCGAGCCCGAGCGCCTCGAGCGGTCGCAGCGCGCGCAGGAGCGGCGCGTCGCCCGGGTGCGCCGCGAGCACCTCCGTCACGGTCATCGCCAGCGTCTCCGCGACGTCGCGGCCGTCGAGCTTCACCGCGAGCACCTCGGGCGAGAACCTGCGCCCGCGGCACGACGCGCAGGGCAACGTGACGTCGGCGAGGAACTGCATCTCGATCGTCTCCGAGCCCTCGCCCGAGCACGCCTCGCAGCGCCCGGCGGCCACGTTGAACGAGAAATGCGCCGGCGTGATCCCCTCGCGGCGCGCCGCCTCGGTCGCCGCGAAGAGCGCGCGGAACCTGTCCCAGGCCTTCGTGTAGGTCGCCGCGTTGCCGCGCGAGGTGCGCCCGAGCGGCGACTGATCGACGAGCACCGCGTCGCTGAGCGCCTCGACCCCGTGCATCGCCGCGTGCTCGCCCGGCTGCGGCACGTCGGGGAGCTGGAGCCGCCTCGCGACGCCGCGGTAGACCACGTCCTCCGCGAGCGTGCTCTTGCCCGAGCCGCTCGGACCGGTGATCGCGCAGACGACGGCGAGCGGCACGTCGACGTCGACGCCGCGGAGGTTGTTCGCGCGGGCGCCGAGGACGCGGAGGAACCCGCGCGGCGGGCGGCGCGACGACGGCGGGATCGCCGCGCCCGCGAGCGCGCGTCCCGTCGGGAGATCGCGCCTGGCGGCGAGCTCGCGCGCGGCGCCGTCGAACAGCACCCGACCGCCGTCCGCGCCCGCGCCCGGCCCGAGCTCGACGACGCGGTGCGCGACGCGGACGATGTCAGGATCGTGCTCCACGCACACGACCGCGTTGCCCCGCGCCGCGAGCCGCTCGAGCGCCCGCGCGAGCGGCGGCACGTCGCACGCGTGCAGCCCGACGGTGGGCTCGTCGAGCACGAACAGCGCCCCCGTCAGCGAGGTGCCGAGCGCCGCCGTGAGCGACACGCGCTGCGCCTCGCCGCCCGAGAGCGTGCGCGCCGCGCGGTCGAGCGTCAGGTCCGCGAGCCCGACCTCCTCGAGGTACGCGAGCCGACCGTCGAGCTCGCGCCGCGCGAGCTCCCCCTGGCCCGTCTCGCACGTGAGCGCCCCGAGCCACGCGCGCGCCTCGCCGATCTCGAGCGCGTGCACGTCGGCGAGCGAGCGCTCGCGCACGCGGTACGAGAGCGCCTCCGGGTTGAGCCGGCGGCCCTCGCACGCGCCGCAGCGATCGTACGAGCGGAACCTCGAGAGCAGCACGCGGACGTGCATCTTGTACGTGCGGCCCTCCAGCCACGTGAACCACGCGCGCACGCCGGGGTACTTGCCCTTGCTCCACGTGCCCTCGCCCTCGATGACCGCCGCGCGCTCCACCTCGGTGAGCTCGCCCCACGGCTTCGTCATCGAGATGCCGCGCCGCTCGCAGAACCTCGCGAGCACCGCGCGCTCGTGCTTCGACGACGAGCCCGTCCACGGTCGGATGGCGCCCCGCGACAGCGACAGCTCCGGGCTCGGGAACACCTTGTCCCAGTCGACGCCGATCACGCGGCCGAACCCCTTGCACGCCGCGCACGCGCCGATCGGCGACTGGTACGAGAAGAGCGACGGCCTCGGCTCGGCGAGCGGGCGCGCGCAGCCGGGGCACGAGAGGCCGCGCCGAGCACGCGTGGCAGCGCCGGTCGCGACGTCGACGACCTTCGCCACGCCGTCGCCGCGCCGCCACGCCTCCTCGAGCGCCGCCGCGAGCCTCGCGGTGCCGCGGGCGACGTCGACCCGATCGACGATGACGTCGGCCTCGGCGCGCCCGGTCAGCACCTCGCTCGGGCGCACCTCGTCGAGATCGCGCGCCTCGCCCGCGAGCCACAGCCGGCGGTAGCCGTCGCAGAGCAGCGAGTCGCGGAGCGCGAGGTAGTCGGCCGATCCCCCGACCGCCACCGGGTACGTCACGACGGCGCGCGGCGACGACAGCGACGCCCGCAGCTCGTCCGCGACCTGCGACGGATCGCGGAGGCGCCCCGTCTGACCGCACGCGGGGCACACGGGCCGAGACTCCCGCGCGAACAGGGCCGCGAGGTACGGCTCGAGATCGGCCATCGTCGCCACCGTCGAGCGCGAGCTCTTCACGGGGGCGCGCCGATCGACCGCGACGCCCGCGGGCACCGGCTCGAGCTCGTCGACCGGCGGGCGCTCCAGGCGCTCGAGGAATTGCCTGACGTAGGGGCTGAAGCTCTCGATGAACCGCCGCTGCCCCTCGGCGTACAGCGTGTCCATCGCGAGCGAGGATTTGCCCGCGCCCGACGGGCCTGTGACGACGACGAGCTCGCCGGGATCGATCGTCAGCGAGGCGCCCTTCAGGTTGTGCGTCCGGGCGCCTCGGAGCCGTGTGCGGAGCATGTCGCCCGCCCGTGTATCACCGCGCGCCAGGCGCCGCAGAGCCGCGCGCGCGCGCCCGCAAGGCCGACAGCGCGCGCCCGTGCTCGAAGCTGAGCCGCGCGAACGTCCGCGCGGCGATCTCGCGCCGCCCTGCCTGCGCGAGCTGCTCGATCTCTCGCGCGCACTCGGCCACCGTCGCGAGGCCGAGCTGCCCCGCGCTCGATCGCAGGGAGTGCGCCGCGCGCGCGACCGCCGCGTCGTCGCCGTCCGCCAGGCCCTTCCTGAGCTTCGTGATGAGCGCGGCGGACGAGGTCGCGTACTCGTCCGCGAGCTCGAGCCTCGAGCCCGGCGGCAGCGCGCGCGACAGCGAGTCGAACACCGTCGGGTCGAGCGACGCGTCGTCGGGCGGCCCGGCGGGCGCCGCGCGCGCGAGGCACTGCGCGAGCTCGTCGAGATCGAGGGGCTTCGCGAGGAAGTCGTCCATCCCCGCGGCGACGCACGCCGCGCGGTCGCGCTGCAGCGCGCTCGCCGTCATCGCGATCACGAGCGGCCGGGCGCCGAGGCGCGCGCGGATGGCCTCGGTCGTCGCGAGCCCGCCCATCCCCGGCATCTGCACGTCCATCAGGACGACGTCGAACGACGCCCGCTCGAGCCGCGAGAGCGCCTCCTCGCCCGACCCGGCGACGTCGCACGCGTAGCCGAGGCGCGCCAGCATGCCCGCCGCCACGCGCTGGTTCACCGCGTTGTCCTCGACCACGAGCAGGCGCATCGGCAGCCTCGACGCGAGATCTCGCCCGCCGGGTGGGTGACGCGACGACGATCCGCGCGGCCGCTCGGGCGCAGACGGATCGAGCGCGGCGAGCAGCTGCGCGCGCCGGACGGGCTTCGTCAGCACCTCGTCGGCGGCGTCGAAGAACTCGCCGAACTCCGAGGCCGAGAGCATCAAGACACGCCGGGAGGCCGGCAGCCCGAGCGCGTCGGCGCGGGTGTCCTCGCCGCGCAGGCGCCCCACGAGGAGCACGTCGACGACGCGCTCCCTCGCCACGGCGCGCGCGTCGTCGACGGTCGTCACGCTGGTGACCTCGTGGCCGTGATCGCCGAGCGTGTCGGCGATCGCGCGTCCGAGCTCCGCGGAGCGATCGACGACGAGCACGCTCTGGCGCCCGCCCGCGGCCGGGCGGCGGACGTCGGCCGAGGATGGATCGGGCTCGAGCGGGATGACGACGCGGAACGCGGCGCCCCGCGCGCGCGTGGGGTCGAGCGAGACGCCGCCGCCCATCCTCCGCGCGAGCCTGTCGCAGACGACGAGGCCGAGCCCCGTCCCGCCCGCGCGCTTGCCGAGCGCGAGCTGGCCGAAGGGCCGGAAGAGCTTCACCACGTCGTCGGGCGCGACGCCCGGCCCCGTGTCGGCGACCGTGAACACGAGGCCGTCTCCCTCTGCGTAGGAGACGTCGACGACGACCTCGCCGTCCGTCGTGAACTTCACCGCGTTGCCGAGGAGGTTCACGACGATCTGGCGGAGCCGCCCGGCGTCGCCCGTGAGGCGCGCGGGGACGCTCGGGCGCACGCGCACGACGAGCTCGAGCCCGCGCTCGTCCGCCGCCTTCGCGAACAGCTCCGCTGCGCTCTCGAACAGCGCGCCGGCGTCGAAGCCCGCGCGCTCGATCGAGATGTCGCGATCCTCGACCTCCGCGAACGACAGCATGTCATTCACGACCGTGAGCAGCGCGGTCGCGCTGCCGCGGATGGTCTCGGTCAGATCGCGCTGGCGCGCGTCGAGCCGCGTGTCGAGCAAGAGCCCGGTCAGCCCGAGCACGCCGTTCATCGGGGTGCGGATCTCGTGGCTCAGCGCGGCGAACAGCTGGCGCTGGCCGTGCGCCGCCCGCTCGTGCGCGCCGATCAGCTCGACGATCCGCTCGCCGCCCGAGAGCGGGCTCACCCGCAGGCGCGTCGGCTCGCCGGTCTTCAGCCGCACGTCGAGCTCACCCGCGCCGCGCGCGACGAGCGCCGCGACCTCGGCCTCCTCGACGAAGGCGGCCGCAGCGGACGCGACGTCGGGGAAGCTGTCCGAGCGCTCGATCAGCGCGCCGCCCGGCGTGACGACGGCGACCTCGCCCGCGAGGAGCCGCAGCGCCTCGAACCGCGTCACCCGTCGCTCGGCTCGGCGCCCGCGTCCGTCCAGCGATAGAACCCGTGGCCGGTCTTCTTGCCGAGGCGCCCCGCGCGCACCATCTGGCGCAGGAGCGCGGGCGGCCGGAACACCTCGCCGAGCTCCTCGTGCAGGTGCTCGAGGATCGCGAGCCGCACGTCGAGCCCGACGAGATCACCGAGCTTCAGCGGGCCCATCGGGTGGCGGTACCCGAGCTCCATCGCGCGGTCGATGTCGGCCACCTTCCCCACGCCCTGCTCGAGCATGCGGATCGCCTCCGCGCCGATGCAGACGCCGAGGCGGCTGGTCGCGAAGCCGGGGAAGTCTCTGATGACGATCGGCGTCTTGCCGATCGCCGCGGCGAACGCGAGCGCGCGATCGATCGTCTCGTCCGACGTGCCGACGCCGCGCACGAGCTCGAGCAGCTCCATCACCGGCGGCGGGTTGAAGAAGTGCGCGCCGATCGTGCGCTCGGGGGCGCCCACGCGCCGGCCGAGCTCGGTGATCGAGAGGCTCGACGTGTTCGACGCGAAGAGAGCGCGCGCGTCGGCGTGCCGCGCGGCGCGTGACAGGAGATCGACCTTCAGCTCCATCTTCTCGGGCGCCGCCTCGACGACGATCGTCGCGCCTGCGCACGCGGCGTCGGCGTCCACCGCGAGCAGCCGCCCGAGCGTCGCCGCCGCCGCGTCGGCGGAGAGCTTCCCCTTGCCGACCAGCCTGGCGAGCGTCTGCTCCACCTTCGCGCGGCCCGCGGCGGCGACCGGGACGTCGACGTCCGCGAGGCGCGTCTCGAACCCCGCCTGCGCGCACACCTGCGCGATCCCGTGGCCCATCGTGCCTGCGCCCAGCACCGCGACGACGTGCGCCTCTCTCTCAGCCATGCCGATCGCGTCTAGCGCCGCGGCTTCGAGGTCGCGAGGGGTGTGTGACGGGGCGAGGCGAATTGTGGCGCGGGGCGCGGCGGATGTCAGGCGCGCTCGGCGAGCACGATGCAGCGCGGCGACTCCGCGCCGAAGAACACGCCCGGCGTCGCCAGGTGGCCGGTGACCTCGAGCACGCGGAACCCCGCGTCGCGCAGCAGCTTGCCGAGCTCGTGCAGCCCCCAGAGGCGCATCGAGTATTCGAGCTCGCGCGTGCGGCCGTCGTCGAGCATCACCGTGCGCTTCACGCGGAGGCGGCTCGTCAGGAAGTCGACGTTCATCTCGTCCATGCAGACGCAGCCCTCGCCCTCGAACCACACCATGCTCGGCTGGTTCACGGCGACGTGGTCGCGGTTCGGCAGATCGAGCAGCACGACCCCGCCCGGGCGCAGCGCGCGGTGCACGCGCTGCAGCACGCCGAAGTTCTTGTCGTCCTCGAAGTACCCGAGGCTCGAGCCCCAGCAGTAGACGCCGTCGAACATGCTGTCGAAGGCCATCTCGCGCATGTCGCCGTGCAGGAAGTTGATCTTCTGGTTCGCGTCCATCGCCTCGTCGGAGGCGCGCGCGAGCATCGCGAGGGACAGATCGTAGCCGATGACCTTGTAGCCGCGGCGCGTGAGCTCGACGGCGTGACGCCCCTGGCCGCAGGCGAGGTCGAGGATGACCGCCCCGCGCTGCAGGCCGAGGCGATCCTCGATGAACACGGCCTCGCGCAGCGTGTGGTGCTCCGGCGGGCGGTCCATCGTCCGCAGGAAATCGTCGTCGAAGATCTCCTCGAACCACGGGCGCTTGCGCTCGGCGCGCGGCTCCTGGATCGAGATCGGCGCGCTCGTGACGACCGGCGGCGGCGGCGGCGGCGCGGCGGCGGGCGGCGTGGAGACCTTGACCGGCGGCGGCAGCCCGGGCGGCTCCTCGGTGGCGGTGATGTAGATCTCCTCGAGATCGGTCGCGCTGATCCGCTCTCCCTCGTCGATCACCACCGGCGGCGGCGCGAGCGCGGCGGGCGGCGCCGGCGGCGGGCGGCTGATCGGCGCGTCGGGCCGCGTGACCTGCGGCGCGCGCGGCGGCGGCGGCGGCGGGACGTCGGGGCGCGAGACGGAAGGCGGGCGCGGCGGGGGGAGCGGCTCGATCTCCTCGACCTCGTGGATCTCCGTCGTCGGCGCGGGCTCGGCCACCAGCGGGGCCATCGGCGTCCAGCCGGGATCGTGCGCCTGGTGCACGCCGGGCGCGGGCGGGAGCTGCGAGCGAGGGTCGGGCGGCGCCTCGAGCGAGATCATGCGCATCGGCGCCATCGCGGGCGCCTCGGGCACGGCGTCCTCCGGGATCCGCGGCACCGCGCGCGCCCGACGCTCCGAGCCCGCCTGGGACGGCGCCTGGTCGGCGGGGCGCGCGGAGTCACCAGTCGAGTCGGGGCCGCCGCTGTCGTTCACGCGAGGCGAATGGTAGGCTGCCGCTTCCGGAACGGTCAACGTCGCTGCATTTGGTGCGCCGCGTCGCAGAGCGCTCGGGCGATCGGATCGGAGGGCCGCTCCTCGCCGCACGCGACCTGCACCGAGTACGGATCGAGGCGCCTGCCGCCGGCGCCCGAGTCGGTCGGCTCCGGCTCGCCCCGCTCACGCGCGACCGTCGAGCGGAGCGCGAGGTGAGGCCCGCTCGCGCCGTCGACCTGCTCGAGCGAGGTCACCAGCGCGGCCGCCGCGTCTCGCTGGCCCTCCGCGCGCAGCGCCTCCGCCAGCTTCGCGCGGGCGCTCGGATCGCGCGGCCGCTTCGCCGTGACGCGCTCGAGGTGAGGAATGGCCGCCCTCGCGTGGCCCCGCGCGAGCAAGAGCTCGCCGAGCCGCGCGGCGCGCGCGACCTCGCGGTCGTCGGGGCGGGCACCGCCGAGCGTCCTCGGCGCTGGGAGGCTCGACTCCGCGAGCGCGCGCTGGAACTCCGCGCTCCACGCCGCGAGCCCGCGCCCCGTCGATTCGAGGAGCGCGGCCGACGCCGACGGGTCTCCGACGGGGCGGTCGCCCACCGCGGCGAACAGCTTCGCGAGCGCGTCGTCGCCGCGCTGCTTGACGAGGTAGCGGACGAACGCGTGCACCTCCGCGTACGCGATCATCGCCTGCTCTCCCGAGGGGAGCATCGCGATCGACGGGCCGAGCTTGTCGAGCGGCAGCGCGAGGCCCCGCTCGAAGCCCGCCTTCGCGACGGCCTCGGGCGCGGGATCGTCATCGAAGGGCCAGCGCGGCCTCCAGCGGGACTCCTCCCGCTTGGCGACGCCCTCCTGCAGCCAGAGCGGCGCGAGATCGCGCGAGGCGCGCGTGACGGCGAGGTGGGTGAGCTCGTGCGCCAGCGTGTCGGCCCACCCGTAGCCGTGCGCCATCGCGCGAGGCGACAGCATGATGACCTTGCCCCACTTCGCGACCGCGACGGTGCCGGTGGTGGCGGCGGCGGCCTCGGGCAGGCCGGTCATCAGCGCGAGGCCGTACTGATCGCGCACGAGCTCGATGCGCAGCGGCCGCGGCAGCGCGACGCCGAGATCGCGCTCGAGCGACGCGCGCGCGGCGTCCGCGGCGTCCACGAGGTACGGCACGAGCGGCGCGTCGGCGTCGTCGACCAGCCGGACCCAGACGCCGCGGGCCTCGTCCTTCACGGTCACCGCGCCCGCCGTCACGCGCGCGCAGCCCCGCGCGACCTCGTCGACGCCGCCGAGATCCGAGTCGCTCGCGCCCGCGTGCCGCGCGAGCAGGGTCGCGGCGAGATCGCAGTCGCCCTCGTAGATGGCGAGCAGCGCCCGCGCGCGCGCGACGTCGCGGCGCTCGTCGGAGAGCCCGTCGAGGGCCCGCCTCGCGTCGTCGAGATCGAGCCGGGCGAGCGCGGCGCGCGCCCGCGGGGCCTCCCCGAGCGGAACCGCCGGGAGCTCCGCCCGCGCGGGCAGCGCCAACAGCGCGAGCGCCGCCAGTGCCCTATGAACAATCCTCATTTCAGCAGCCTCTCGGTGTAGCGGCGGACGGCGTCGCGCACCTCGGGCGAGACGCCCCGGCGCATCCCCTCCTGCACGCGGCGGCGGAGCTCCTCGGGGCCCTTGTGCGCGTCCTTCGCGGGGACGTCGCCGTGCTGCGAGGGCTCGCCGCCGTCGCCCTCCTCCTTGCCGTCACGCTTCGACTTCGCGCCCTTCTGCTCGCCGCCCTTCGGCTGCTGGCCGCCGTCGTCGCCGTCGTCGCTCCCGCTGTCGCGCGCCTGCTCGAGCAGGCGCTGGGCCTGATCCTGGGCGTCGCGCCCGCGCTGCAGATCGCCGGACTTCAGGGCCTTCTCGGCGTCACGCATCCGCGCCTCCGCCTCCTTCAGCGAGCGGGCCGTGGCGTCCGATCGGGCGCCGGGCGCGCGCCCGAGCTCACCGACGCGGTCCGCGATCTGGCCCTCGCGCCCGGCGGACTCCTTCAGCTGCCCGCGCTCCTCGAGCTTCTTCTTGACCTTGGCCTCGAGCTCCTCGACCCAGCGCTGGTGCGGCGCGAGCTTGTCTCGGCCGTCGGCGGCGCCGCGCGCGGCGGCCTGGCGGCGCGCGCGATCGAGCAGGCTGGCGGCGTCGTCTCCGCCGCGATCCTGGGGCTCCTTGCCGGCCTCTCCGAGCTCTCGTCCCGCGCGCCTGCCCGCGTCGCGCGCGCCCTGCAGCTCGCCGCGCTCGAGGGCCTCGGCCATGTCGAGCAGGCCCTGGCGACCCTTCTCGAGCGGCGCGTCCGGATCGCCGTCGGCGGACCCGAGGCGACTCGCGATCTCGCGCAGCTCGGTCGCGCGGCGCTTCGCCTCGTCCAGCAGCTCGTCGCCGCCGGCCTCCTTCGCAGCGTCGCGGAGCGCGCGCTCGACGCTCTCCTGGTTCTCGCCGTGCTCGCGCGCCAGCTCCTCGAGGGCCCTCTGCTCCTGGTCGAAGGACTCCTCGTCGTCGGCCGGTGACTCGTCGCCTGGCTGCGGCTCGCCGCCGCTCCCGTCGCCGCCGCCGCCGCCCCCGCCGCTGCCGCCTCGAAACGAGGGGTGGGGGCGCGCGAGCCTCGCCGCGAGATCGCGCGCGGCGAGCTCCGCGTGCGCGAGATCCCCGGTGCTCCGCGCCCGCACGATGCGCCGCTGTCCGTTCTCGATGATCTCGCCGAGATCGTTGCCGAGCACCCAGAGCTGGCGGATGGCCGCGCCGCTCGGCCCGAGCGCGGCCACGCCCGCGTCCGCCCGCGCGAGCGAGCGCGCCTTGTCGACGTCGCGCGCCGCGGAGAGGAGCGCGTCCCCGACGTCGGTCGCCAGCCGCGAGACGCGCTTCGCGAGCCTCGCCGCGTCCTTCGTCGCGATCGTCGTCGCCGCGCGATCGAGCGCGATGGCGGCGCGCTCGACGGCCGCGATCGCCTGCTTCGTGTCGGATGACGGGCCCTCCGCGGCGCGCAGGCGCGCGAGCTGCCCGGCGACGAACGCGCGCGTCTTCGGCGAGAACCGCACGGGGCCGAAGCTGCGCGCCATGATCTCGTCGATCTTCGCGCGCGCCGCGGCGAGCTTCGCGCGGACGTCCGCGGTCGAGGGCGGCGGCGCGGCGGTCGACAGCTCGGCCAGCAGATCGACCAGCGTGTCGCGCGCCTCGAACAGCGCCCGCGCGCGCTCGGCCTCGAGCTCCCCGATCGCCGGCGGCACGAGCGTGATGGCGTCGCTCTTGCCCCACTTCGGCCCGGTGATGGGATCGTTGTCGCGCGCCTCGACGGTGACCTCGATCGGCAGGTAGCTCGCCCGCACGAAGCGGTCGTCCGCGCGCAGCGTGTAGCCGCCGCGGTCGGCGCGCGTGTCGCCCTCCGGGCGCGAGAGGGTACGTCGCTCCTCCTTGCCGCCCGCGCGCAGGACGAGATCGACCTGCCGCAGGCCGTGATCGTCCTCCGCCTCGTAGGCGACGCGCGTCTCCGGCTGCTCGACGAGCTTCGCGGTGCTGGGCGCGCCGTCGAGCCTCACCCGCGGCGGCAGATCGGGGACGGCCGTCACCGCGATCGCGCCGTCCTGCAGCACCAGCGTCTCGCCGAGGCGCGCGGCCACGCGCAGCAACACCGTGCCGGAGAGCGCCCAGCGCGCGGTGACGCCGCCCGCGCCGTCGTCGGCGAACGCGATCTCGTGGCCGGCGAGATCGGTGAGCACGAGCGCGCGACCCCGCAGCGCGGGCGTGCCGTGCACCGAGAGCGCGGAGCCCACCGGCGCCTCGAGGCCCGCCGCCGCGGAGGCGACGTACTCCTTGCGGCGGAGGTACTCGGGCGGCCTCACCGTGACGCGCACGTCCTCGAGGTAGGTCAGCGTGAGGGGCGCCTGGCCCCGCCGCGCGGCGGCGACGAGCAGCCCCTCGACGACGCGCGACGGGCTGGCGATGAAGCCCGCCGTCGCCGGGAGGAAGAGCGCGAGCGCCGCCCACGCGAGCGCGCGCGAGCGCCGCCGCGCGAACAGCGCCACGGCGTCGACCGACACGCGCGCGAGCGAGCGGGTGGCGTGCGCCTCGGCGAGCTCGCGGGAGCCCACGCCGTCGTCCTGCTTGGCGCGCTCGAGCAGCCCGAGCGCTCGCAAGGCCCGCGCCGCGCCGTCGGGATCCGCGCGGGCCACCATCGCCGAGAGCCAGCGCTCGAGGCTCGCGGCCCGCCGCCTGTCGCGCGCCGCGACCACCACGCCGACGATGAGCACGACCGCGACCCCGGCGATCGCCGCCGCGCGCGGCCCCGGCGTGCCGAGGCGCGCGAGCCACGCGCCCGCGACCACCGCGGCGAGGAGCGCGGCGAGCGACAGGCGGCGCGCAGGCGCGGTGAGCGCGGAGACGAAGGGCTCCCGCAGCCGCGCGAGCTCCCGCCGTCGGGACAGGCGCGGCGGCGGCTTCGGGGGCGGGAAGGACGGGGCCAACGCGCTCGGGCTTATCACGAAGCCTCGACGTCGGAGCGCCACGCGCGCTCGCGCCGCCGGTGGCCGGCCCGGCTCGGTCACGAGGGGGGTTGTTCGCCCGCGGACTCACCCGTCACCGGGTCGACGGCAGGGCGAGGGGGAGGTCGACGACGGGACGAGGCCGCGCGGGAGGGTCGGGGCGCCGCAGCGCGAGGGCCCCGGCGAGGGCGATCCCGACCAACCCGAGGCCGACGACAGCGGCGACGACGGCGGCGCGCACGGAGCGATCGCGCGCGGCGAGCGCGCGGTCGAGGCGGTCCGCGTCCGTGGCGGTCCCTCCTCCGGCGGCGGCGGGGGCGCCCACGACGTTCTGAGCGTCGCAGTAGGCGCAGGTCGCCACCACCTCGGAGACCGCGCTGCGAGGGAGCGGCGCCCCGCAGGAGCGGCAAGCAGGCCCGTGACCATCGGGCCTGGCGGCGAACCCGAGGCACACGACCGACAGCGCGCGGCGGTTCGCGATGACCACGCGCAGCGCGAGCGCTCCGGCGATGAAGAGGGCGAGGGAGACCATCACTGTCGGCCCGAAGCCGGTCGAGCCCGCGGCGATCGGGAGCCAGCCAAGACCCAGCACGGACAGCGCTGCCAACAGCCCGTTCACGCGCTGCGACGAGGGCTGGTGGAAGAGCGCGGCGACGGCTCGCAGCGTGGCGGCGCGCGAGGCCTCCCGGCCGCGAGCGGCGGCGAACCTCGCGCGGACTGCGGGTGGGATGGGAACATCGGCGCCGCAGGCGTCGCACGACACCTCCGCCGCGTCCGCGATGGCGGCAGGCGCTCCGCACGAGGGACACGTCACCAGCGACGGCACCGGCGGCGCGGGCGCCGACCGCGCCGACCCGCTCGCAGCGAGGCGCCGCTGCGACCTCAGCACGTCCCCGAGCGCGTCGAGCGAGCCCCGCTCGATCTCGTTGTTCGCGTGGGCGAGATCGAGCTTCACGCCGTCGCCGAGATCGAGGTGCAGTCGGCCTCGTCGAACGGAGACCTCGGCGATCATCGGCCACCGGACGCGCACCCCGTGGTGCGGCCCGCCGTCGACCTGCATCTCTTCAGGGAGCAGCCGCACATCGCTGGCGCGCTCGCTCCCCAGCATGGCCCGGAGAATCACTGCGATGATTGGCAAGAAATAGACGTAGAAGAACGAGAAGACGAGCGTCTCGTCGCCCGCGCGTGTCCACTCACCAAAGAGCCCCAGGCCGATCACGAGCGTGATCGTGCCCAGCACCACGCGCGAGAGCGCGGTGGCGCCAGTCTGGAGCGGTAGCTTGGTCAGATCCATCGCTTCAGCCTGCCCCGTGGACGGTCCGACTTGCAACAGGGAGCCAGCGGCGCTCGGCGAGCGCTCCTCCCCGGCGCGCCTGAGCGCACGCTGGGCCGCCGCCTGCGAGCGCCTCGCGTCTCTCTTGCGCGCCGCCACACGCGCACTCTCCAGCTCCGGCGTCGTCTGCGCGCTACGCGCTTTTCACGATCCTCACCACCTCCGACACGTCTCCCGCGCGATCGGCGGCGGCCTGCCCGCGTGCGGCGCATCCGCCAGCGCAGCCGACACGCTCGCCGCTGCCACCGCCAGCGCGCGCCTGCGTACAGCCCGTGCCAGGGTCGATGCCGATGCGCGATCGCTTCACCCTCGTGTCCGCGCTCACGTCGCTGGGGCGCGGGTGCGTGAAGTTCGTGGGCGTGGCGTGTTGACGGGGGAGCGACGAAGGGGTAGGGTGCCTGGTGATGCAAAAGCAAGCCTCGGCTCGGCTCGGCTCGGCTCGGCTGTTTGCGCACTGCTGGTGACGGGCGTGGCCCTGGCGGTTCTCTGCGCCGGGACGAGCTGCAGTCCTCCGCCTCTCGGGAACATCCCGGGCACTGGCTCGAAGAGCGAAGCGATGAGCCGCGTGGGGATCGAGCGCGTCGTGCCGCTACGCTTCGTGCTGGTGCAGGAGTCGGCCGTCTCGGCAGACAAGGTCACCTGGCAGAACCTCATCGCCAGCGTGCAGATGGCCAACGAGACCTTTCGTAACGCGGGGATCCAGTTCCGGATCTCGTCTGCGACTCGCCAGGTCATGCCCGCGTTCGGTCACGACATCGCCACGCCTGCGGTGGTCACTTGGAGTTCCGTGGAGGCAGAGTTGAACGCTGCCTTCCCTGCGTGGTGGGACCCAGCTGGGCTCCCGGCTGCCAGCGAGGCACAGCCAAAGAGCGTGTGGCTCTACTACGCCTCCACGCGCTTCAGCGACCCCTCCGAACTCGTGATCTACGTGGTGGGAGCGAACGGATGCTGCCACTCCTCCGCGGTGCCGTACCACGCGCGCGGTGCGATCATGATCGGCGGCGGGATGGGCACGCACTCCAAGCTCGGTCATGAGCTGGGGCACACGTTCGGGCTGATGCACTCCATGGGGGGGGGGATGGCCCGACGCGCTCCAGTGCGACCCCTCCGCAAGCGTCGACTGCAACATCTACGGCGCCCCCGGCACCTTCACGGGGGTGAACACGCTCGCGGACGACTGGGACCAGGTGTATCTGCCTGGTTCCTCGGCGGCGTCGCCCCACCAGGTCTTCACGAGCCGCGCTGCGGCCACGGCAGCAGGGCTCGCCAATCTGCGGTACATCCACACAGGCAGCAACTGCGCGACCAGCTGGATGGGAGACGGATCCCTCTCCTGCACGCTGCTCGGCAACCCGGCGACTTACAGCGAGGTGTGGAGCTCGACGAACCCGGCGGCGTTGCCCAAGCTTCGGGGCTTTGCGTTTCCGTCCGCGGGCGGCAAGCTCGGCGGCAACGGCCACTCCAACCTCGAACCGCCCACGCTGGGCTGGCCGGTGAGCCTCGCGGATGGCCAGGTCGACCAGATCCGCAAAACACTGCGGTACGATCAGAAGATCCAGGCGGGCGCGGAGCCGCGTCTGGCGGCGTTGGGCAACGGGGGGGGCGGCCCTTCCTCGGGGGGATGCAGCGAAAGCAGCCGTTCGAGAAGCTCGACCTAGACGGCGACGGAAAGCGTGATCTGGCGGTCTGGTACCCGCCTCCCACCACCACAGGCACGGGAACTTTTCGGGTCTTTCTCAGCGGCACGGCCTACGCCGCCGAGAGCTCCGTCGCGTTCGGGACGCTGGGCGACATCCCCATCCCCGCGGACTACAATGGCGATGGCGTCACCGACTACGCTGTCTTCCGGCCACCTGCGGGCGTGGGCAACGACGGCAGCGCCGCGTCGTGGGTGCGGTGCGTCTCGTCCACCGGCCCCGTTGCGCACAACTGTGCGGTACCGTTGACGACCGCCTGGGGAAATCGTGGTGATGTCCCATTCCCGGGAGTCAACTTCGATGGTCTCGCCTCCACGGGCGAGGTGGCCGTGTATCGGCCTGGTACGGGTCAATTCTCCGCGTACAACCTCGCGACGGGTGCGTCCAGGATCGTCTCCGCCGGGAGCGGGATGCCGTTCGTCGGCCTGTACGACGACGATGAGCAGACGGACGTCGGTGTCTTCTATCCGCAGTTTGCGCTCTTTGCTCTCCAGCTCTCGACAGCGGGGTACGCCAGTTACACGGCCGTCGATTTCTGTGATTTCTGGAACCCCAGCTACTACTGCAAGTACGCGCCGAAGATGGCAGGAACGAGCGCGGATCGCGGCGGCGCCATCCCGCTGACAGGGAGGGTCCAGATGCGCAGCATCGGCGGTACCGCCAAGGCGCGAAACGCGCTGGGTCTGTGGGACCCGAGCGACGGCACGTGGAACATCCGCTGGGCGCCCATCACCTCCACGATGACCAGCGCGTACACCTGGGGCGACCTCGGCGACATCGTCGTCGCTGATGCTGTGGGGCGAAGAGAGCAGGACGGCCTGGCGCAAGTTGGCAAGCGGAGCGAGGTGGTCATCTTCCGGTCGGAGTCGTCCGCTCCCGGCCCCGGGGGCCCCGGGTACTTCTGGCGATGCCCCTTCACGAGCGGTGGGCTGTACTGCGACGGCGGTACCGAGCAGTCCATCGCCGTCCCGCAGGGCCAGAAGCGGACCGAGGCGTTCGCGCTGCAGGACATGGTGGGCGACGGCAAGCCAGAGCTGTGTACCCTGCACGCCGACCCGATGACTGTGCGGTGCGTGACCTCGGACAGCGGCACCACGACGGCCATCACGGTGACGTTTTCGCAGAGCGGAGGAGTGTTCCTATGAAGAACCTGGGTCGCGGAGGGCGGTCGTGGGTCGTGGCGCTCGCGGGCGTCGCCGGCTGTGGGCAGCCGAAGGCGCAGCCGGATCCGAGCGTCGTCGTCCCGGGCGGCGGTGCGGGGACGACCGCGGGCGGATCGTCGGGTGGTGGCACGGCTGCAGGCGCAGCGACCGCAGGGGGTTCGGCTGGTTCGGTCGCTGGAGGCGCCAGCGCAGGCACGGGCGGCCGCGCGGGGTTCGGTGGCGGCGGCGCCGCAGGGAGCGCTGGAGCCGGCGGCGACCCTGCCGGGAAGGGCGGTGGCGGCAGCGCAGGTTCATCGGGTGCCGGAGAGGGCGGCGCGGCCGGCAAGACGACGACTTGCCCGAAGGGACCCGGCCCCGCGATGGTGCTCATCGACGTGCCGGGCGCGGCGGCGTACTGCATCGACAGCACGGAGGTGACGCAGGCAGAGTACGCGGCGTTCCTGGCCAACCAACCCGACGTCGCGAAGCAGTCGAG